>JADMKH010000080.1:0-15710 GCA_018780025.1 Thiobacillus sp. | reverse complement strand
ATCCACGCGCGTCTCCAGCAGCAATTCGGGATGGTCATAAACAGTGACATGAACAATGTCCCCGCTCCCCAGGCGGTAATCCATCGCAGCCACAGGCAGGGACAATGCAGTCAGCATCGCGAACAGGGCATAGAAAACAAATTTCATGAAAAATCCTTCCACTCGAAACTCAGAAACAGGCCAAAGCCTGCTAGGCGCCTTGATCAAAACTCGCTGCGCAGGTTGATCAGGGCGCTGTTGTAGCCATAACTGGAGAACGCCTCGCTGGAATCGCGCACCCCTCTTTTCAACACCAGACCAAGCATCGTGTTGCGCAATACCGAATACTGCACGCCGGCCTGCACGGTGGTGAGGCGATCCTCTCTGGCCGGGGCCGTCGACAGAACAAGGCCCGGATCACCGGTATAAGAGATGGCGTCATGGCTGAGTTGGGCGTTGAATGCCAGCTTGGCGGTGGGCTTCCAGTCGGCGCCGAAGGCAATGCCCTGGTTCAGGGTATGGCTTGCAGTATCGTTTTCCAGCGCGCCGATATCGCGATGAAGCGACGCCTTCAAAGTGGTTTTGCCGCTGACCGTCCAGTCCATTGCCAACAGTCCGGTCAACCCGGAAAAGTCGCGCTGCGGCACATCGGCGTAACTGCGCCGGGTATGATTCAGCTTGCCGGACACCTGTGTTTTTCCAGTGGGCGCCCAGGCAACGGCGATGCCGTTATCCCATTGCCGATAAGCATTATCGATGGGGGTCAGCCCGACTAGCTGACGATTCGGATGCCGGCCATCGCTGCGCCGGCTGATCAGTTCCACCGGCGCCCCCTTGCGGCTGATGTACTGCACGCCCGTATTCACAGTGTCCACCGTGGCATCCAGTGCCTGCTGAACCGAGGCATTGTTATCCGTGTCGACTCTTTCCGCGCCGAATTTAACCAGCCACGGGTTATCCAGTTTGATTGCGCCGTGAAAAAAACGCTTGCGGGTGCGTATCAGGTTGCTGACCGGCTGCTTGACGTTGGCATAACTTGCCTGGGTGAGCGTTTCCGCAATGCCGACGTCGCCCTTTGCCGCGCTCCCCACCAGCCAGTCCCATTTCAAATAGGCATCGCGACCATCGTAATCCAGCATGTTGTATGTGCCGAACCACGTCTGGTTGTATTCGGCGTGCGCCTTGATTAGCTGGCGACTGGCGCGAAGGTTCATATCCATGCCGGCTGCCAGCGTGCGATAAGACTCGGCCGTACTGGCGGCGCCCAGCACGGCGTTGGCTTCCTGATCGTTCTGCAGGCGGAACAGGTTGCTGTCATAGCCATACAGCCCACGCACATACGGCGTGAACGTATCCTCGACCTCCTCGGCCCGGGCCGGACTGGACATTATGCCCAGCACCATCAGCGCGGCCAGGGTTTCAGCGGCAGTCAACTGTCGCATCCCGATTGTTTTGGAATCAGTCTTCATAACGAGCCACATTGCCCTGGCCAAAACCGGCACTGAATTGCAGCGTGGATTTTTCGGCCGGCTTGATCATCCGCAGACGTCTGAATGGAACGGCTCACTTGATGATCGGCAGCGTTTTTTCGCCGCCACGCCACAGACGCATGCCAATCAGGCCAAAAATGGCGGCAAACATGGTCAGGCCATCGACTTCAGGCACGCCCGAAACGCTTGATTTGGCGGGGACAGGCGCATCATTCACCGCAAAGCTGGCATACGTTGCATAGCCGGGAGTGCTGTAGGAAATCGCCCTCATCGCAGGCTGGCGATCCAGATACCTATCCGTCGTTGTCACGTGCAGGATGGACGCAACACTTGCGCCCGGCAGCGAACCCGCCAGAATCGCCAGCGACCAGGCAAATACGCCAATGGCATTATGTATTTTCAAGCGCATCGATCATCTCCAGTAAAAACCAACATTTGCATTAAAAAATCCAAGCCGTTTCCAGACTTGGGGCCTGGATAAATGTGCAGTCCTGCCAATGCATGCTCAATAAGCCCTGGAATCTTTCAGGACCAGCTTCATGGTTTTTAAAATGATGGTTAAGTCCAGCCACAGCGACCAGCTTTTCAGATAGGCAATGTCGTAAATCACGCGCCCTTCCATCTTGTCGATGGTGTCGGTCTCGCCACGATAGCCATTGATTTGCGCCCAGCCGGTAATCCCCGGCTTGACCTTATGGCGCCACATGTAGCCATGAATCAGTTTGCGGTAATGCTCGTTATGCGCCACGGCGTGCGGGCGTGGCCCGACGATGCTCATCGTGCCCTGCAGGACGTTGAGAAATTGCGGCAGCTCGTCCAGCGAAGTGCGGCGCAAAATGGCACCAAGCCGGGTCACGCGTGCATCATTCCGGGTCGCTTGCGTGACAAGCTGATTGTCTTCGCACACGCTCATCGAGCGAAATTTGTAAACCAGAATTTCATCGCCATCCACGCCATAACGGCGTTGCTTGAAAATCACCGGGCCTTTCGACGTGGCTTTGACCAACACCGCAATAAGCAGCATCAGCGGGGTGATCGCCAGTAAAATCAGGCCGGCTGCCACAATATCGAAAATGCGTTTGTGGACAGCGTTGATTCCCGTCAACGGAGTCTCGAATACCGAGATGACCGGAATGCCATTCACGTTGTCCAGCCGCGCCTGAACCAGATCGAACATGAACACGTCGGGCACGAAATAGATCGATGCAGTGGTATCCCTGAGCGCGCTGACCAACTCCACTACGCGCGGATGATCGAACATGGGGAGCGTGATATAGACCAGGTCGATTTCATGCTTCGCAACATACGTGGCAACGTCATCGATCCCGCCGAATACAACGCTTTTCAGTTCGCTCTCGCAGCGATCTCCGGAACGGTCGTCGAAAAAGGCCTCGACCCGCATCATCAGGCAGCGTTGCTGATGAATCCTGTCGGCCAGCTTGCGCCCCAGCTCATTGGCGCCGACGATGACCGAACGCCGGATGCGACCCTGTCCCCGCAACATCTCCAGGTATGCGCGCACCAGTGAATGTCCGATGAATAGCAGCAATGGCGTTGTCAACGCCCACCACAACAAGACCCGGGCGTTGTAATCGCCCACGATTCCGCTCAGCGTTCCGACCACGCCCAATATGACCAGCACAATCAGCCAGGCCGTTAACAAGTTTAGTGCATAACCCGCGTTGCCGCCCCGTGCAGAGACAGGCCTCTCGAAAAATTCGAAGCCATCAAATATTTGAGAGGCGATCAGGAACGCAAATATGCCGAGCAGCAAATGCAGCCCGTCGAACGTCTGCTGTTCCAGCGCCGCGGCAACAACCAGAGAAAAGAAAACAATCAAGGGGTTGATCAGCCGCTTCGCCAAACTTAAAACCGGATGTTCATAACCACCAAACATTAATGGAGCCCCATATTTTCATGCTGTTAAGCCAATCGGCCTGATTACCCGTGTGTTGATCGAGCGCAATTCAGGAACCCGTCTCGCCAAACCGCCACACGCAAGAACGAATCATGAGCGGCACTAATCAGTGCCCATTACCCGTATTCGAAATCTGCAAATTCATGCCCTCATCTGTAAGAATTGGTTTGTTTCAACGGGGCCTCTGCTGTGCCCGGCTTAGCGATACGTGGTGCGGTAGCGCGCATAGCGTGAAATTTCTTCAAGCATCATTGGACTGACTTGATTGGTCTGGCCAGACACGAAGCGCTCTGTTTCTTATCGCAGACGACGCCCATTCATCGATGGCTTCGATCAGTCCGGATGTTTCCCTACGGATTGCGCGCCCAGGTGGGGATGAAATACTTCGCCCTGAACCGGTTCATCAGACGCCGCTGCCGGAGACGTTATTACGGAGACCCCGGCGGCGGCGGCTGCAAGCGTGGCCACGTCGCCGGAAAGGGTGCTGCGCGCCCCTATCCCCATCGCCCCATAGCGCATTTACGCCACCTTCGGCGATGCGAATATCGCGCTTTTTCTTCGACGCTTTCACCCGATCCTCCGCCGCCAGCGTTTCGCAATCGGTGATTTCAGAACCCTTCGGTTGGATGTGCCGACCGACGCTGCGCTGGTTGCCATCTTCGTTCGGCGCGGAGGGTGCAACAGCCCCTGAGCTTGCCGGCCTTGCGGCGTCGCATAACACGCGATTCATCCTGCTGGAACCAGTTTGGGAAGGGCTCGGACGCATGAATTTTTTGAACATGGGAATGGATCCTTCGATGAGCTTGTTTGCGAAAACATCACAGTGCGATTACAGCCGGGAACTGAATGCATAGCCTGCAATACGCAAATCACGTGCCAATCAAAAAATCCATATAACAAACAAATAGTTACTGAATTTGTTTGGGGGTGTTCATGGCAACAGGGCAGATCATCTGTCTCCAGACAGAGACGTAAAATCCGGCCGGGATGAATCCGCATTCAAAATTTCGAGCCAGAACAGAAACATAGGATGGGTCATACCTGTCGCCAAATGGTGACACAGAAAAAGGCTCTTTCACTGTTATGTTATGTGTTGACCGCATTGATGCCGTAGGTCGGGAACACTTTCCCGACGCAACGGGCGGGAATGTGCGGGGATGTCGGGAAAGTGTTCCCGACCTACGGATAGCCTGTGATTCCAGGGCGTTTGCCAAGGAACAACACATAACGGTGAAAGAGCCCAGAAAAAACAGGCTGTTGCCGCACCCGGAACCGGCATGCATACGTAGCGACATTCAAGCCGCCGGCCTTGTCTGGCTTAATGAGGACTGATCGCAGCTTTCCGGCGATCTGATGGGGAAGGAAAGACTGATGACATCTCTGGACTGCGGCCGCACCCTGGCATGACGCCTGGCATCGCGTCATGCCGCGTGATTGTTTGAGGTGAAGCTAGATGATGCCGCCCGCGTGGGGGCAAGCGAACCCCGTTTTGGGAGATGTTCTTGAGCGTACCGGGGTCAGGGTCAGGCTGCGGCCAATGCCTGCTTACGGTAGCGGTTGAGGTCGCGGGTGGTTTCGAAGGTCTGCCCAAGCAAGTGCGACAGGTTGCGTAATATCCCGCCTATCACCTTGTTTTCCCAGGTTTCGTCAAAGCGGATTTGTTCGTCGAGCCAGTGTTCCATCCACTCCGGGTTGGGCAGGCGCGACTGGATGGTATCCATGGGAAACAGCGCTTCATTGACGTGCAGGTTGGTGGGATGCAGTGCCTTGTCGGAACGCTTGCTCGACGCCATCAGAAAACCGATTTTGGCGAATGCGGCGGCCACGCCCTGCCCGCCTTGTGCCAGCGCGCGTTTCATATATTGCAGATAGGCACCACCGTGACGGCCTTCGTCTCTTGAAATGGTTTCGTAAATCTTTTTGATCACGGGCTCGGTGTGCCATTCCGAGGCGCACTTGTACCACTGCGTCAATCGCACCTCACCACAAAAATGCAGCATCAGGGTTTCCATCGGCGGGGCCGGGTCAAAGGGGAAACGAATCGCGTGCAACTCTTCTTCGGTGGGCATGAACTCAGGTTTGAAGCGCCGCAGGTATTCCATCAATACCAGCGAATGCTTTTGCTCTTCGTAAAACCAGATCGACATGAAGGCAGAGAAATCGCTGTCATGCACGAAGTCGCGCAGGAACATTTCGGTTGCCGGCAATGCAGCCCATTCGGTGATGGCGTTCATCTTGATCGTCAACGCCTGTTCATCCGTCAGTTTACTGGCGTCGAATGTATCCCACGGAATATCGGTTTCCATGTTCCAGCGGGCACGTTCAAGCGATTTGAATAGTTCGATATAAAGCATGTCAGGTGAGAGGCGCAGGTTTATTCGGGTATGCCCCGATGCGTCATTGTTGTCTGAGTAGATGTCATTTTAGTGTCAATCCGGAACTTGTGCTGCCAGGATTCGGGATCAAGCTTTGTTAACCATGTCCATGATGGGATAAATGAATGATTTTCTGACCCGGCAGGGGGCAGCGATATTTGAAATATTGCTTCAGATTGCAACAGTCCGGGCGCTTTATAAAACCAGTTCGGCCTTGGCCTGGATCAGGGCTTGCGCCAGCCGAACGCCGCTTTCCCATGCTCGCTCTACGCCTGCTCCGGCGATGCCATCTCCAATCAGGGCAACCCGGCTTTCCCGGTCGCTCAGCCAAAATCCCCCTGCTGGCGTCGTTTCCGGACGTGCATACCGCCACAGATGGGACACCTCGACTTCGACCGGCCATGGTAAGCCCAAGAGTCCCATTAATGCCGAGGCCGCACGCGTACTGGCTTCTTCGACTGAGGCGTCAAGGTAGGTTTCTGCAAACTCGTGACTGCTATGCACGACCCATAAGCCGGGATTGCCGGAAGACTGACGAACAGCCAGCTTCAGCAAATGATCGTCAAACTTGATGACATCGGCTGTGGGCCCGCCTTCCCAGCGCATTAAAAACGACCAGACCGGACGGTATCGCACTCCGCCCAGTCCATCACGAAGCAGGGGCAGTGCATCGAGTAAAGGCAGCGCCTGCGGCGTGGGCACGCTACAGATCACGCAGTCGAAGTTGCCCATTTCCCGGCCATCTTCGAGAATAATGGTACGGGCCTTGAGCGCCGCAACGGGAGCATTGGTGTGCAAGCGTGCCTCGCCGAGCAACGCGTGAACCAGTTTGGAGGGTTCAATATTCAGTCTGTAGTGGTTTTGCAGCTGTGCCTGGACCCACGACACCGTGGCGCGCCCTTGCAAAACGTCCCCCCGAACCGCCTCAAGCCAACCCTGGCGTACCCATTGGCGCAACTGGCTGCGGAAGGGGTCGCGTTGGGCTGACAGGAAAGGCGTACCCAAGGACGCCCAACCCTGTTCCAGGCGTCGTGTGGATAAACGTCCACCCGCGCCCCGCGCCTTCTCGAATACGTCCACTTCCCAGCCTGCCGTGGCAAGATGCCCCGCACAACTGGCTCCGGCAATACCCGAACCCACTATGCCCGCTTTGAGTGGAGTGCTCGTTGCTGCAGCATGATTAGAACCGCGATCTACCCCTTGCGGGTCTGGTTTCGTCATAAATTTGTTTCCTTGCGGCGCTATCAGGCGGCTTGCGGTCTTGCCGAACGGGACACTCGGCGTGTTCCGGATTGAAGGCCAATCAACAAAACACTTTGGTTTGGATTACGTGGAAAACGCACTTTATCAGATAATCATTAAGGACTAATCAGTGTGGGCGGCAAGGTCAAATTTGCAGCGCTCAGTTCAATTTTAGCTGCATGGCCACATGCGCTATACCCGCTTCCTCATACGCTGTCCCAACCGCCTCAAAACCTGCAGCAGCATAAAAGCCCGCAGCATGCGTTTGTGCACTGAGCATGAGCACGCTGTGACCCTGCACCTGCGCTGCGCGCAGAACCGCAGCCAGCAACGCCTTGCCTATGCCATATCCGCGCCAGGCCGACAACACGGCCATGCGACCCATGCGGCCGTCGGGCAGCAATCGTGCGCAGCCAATGGGCGTGCTTTCAATGCTCAGGGCGAGGATATGTATGGCGGTGGCATCGTGCGCATCCCATTCCATGGCTTCGGGCACGCCTTGCTCTTCGATAAAGACGGTACGTCGCACCGTGCTCAGGCGCGATGCATCGCGTGCCCAATCGGTTTCGTACAAGGTGAAGTCAGCCATATCCACTCAGTCTCCAGCCCGGACAAATCGCCGGGCGGCACGATGGCCCCGCGCCGCCTTCACGCTACGCAACGCCCATAAACCCGCCACAAAATAGCTGCCGGTGATCAGCAAGGCCTGGCGATGGTTGCCCTGAGTTACCCAGCTGGTGACGCCATAGGTCAGCGGGCCGATGATCGATGCGAGCTTGACCGACAACCCCCACAATCCGAAGAACTCAGCCTGGTGTGCCGGCGGCGCCAGCAGGCCGACCATGGCGCGTCCTGCCGACTGCGAGGCGCCCATGCACAGGCCAGCCAGATTGGCAGCCACCCAGAACATGCGTTCGTCAGGGGCGACCCAGGCCAGCAGCACCATGACGGTCCAGCCGGCGAGCGTCAACGCAATCGCCCGCACATGGCCGATGCGGTCCTGCAGATGGCCGAATGCAAAGGCGCCGATGGCCGCGGTGATGTTGACCACCAGCACCAGCAGAATGGTCTGCTGCGTGTCGAAGTGAAAGACCTGGCTGGCGTAAATCGCGGCCAGGGTGATGACCGCCTGGATGCCCGCCTGGTACAGCACGGTGCAGATCAGAAAGCGTTTCAGATCGGGCAATTGGCGCAGATGGCTCAAGGTGTGTCGCACCTGCGCCCAAGCGCTGCGCGCCGTGCGCCGAGGTTGCGGCGTGGCGCGTTCGCGCAGCATCAGCAGCGTGGGCAGGCTCGCCAGCGCAAACAGCGCCGCGGTGATGAGCATGGCCACCGGCACAAAGTCGGCCGCGCCCTGCCCTTGCCCCTGCGCCCAGCCGATGTACGCGAGGCTGGCGCCGAGCGACACCAGCCCGCCCACATACCCCAATGCCCAGCCCCAGCCCGACACCCGGCCGAGCGCGCGCGGGCGCGCCAGCTCGGGCAAAAACGCGGCAATGATATTTTCGCCGGTGCCGAAAAAATAATTGGACAGCACCAGCGCCGCGATGGCCAGCACCAGCGCACCCGGCGCGGCGAAATAAAGCAGCGCGGTGGCGCCGACGCAACCCAGCGTGGTCAGCCACAGAAGTTTTTTCTTGCTGGCGCGGGCGTCGGCCCAAGCGCCGATCAGCGGCGCGGTCAGCATGATCAGCGCATAGGAAACCGACAGCGACAGCGTCCAGGAAAACGTCGCCCAAGGTGCGTTGCCAGCCACCACCGAAACGAAATAAGCCCTGAAAACGGCGGTAATGACCACTGTCGTATAGCCCGAATTGGCGAAATCGAACATGGCCCAGGCCCACACTTCGCGGCGCGGCACACCGGGGCGCAACAAGGCCTTCATTGGCCGGCGCCGCCCTCGGCCTGCTGCTGCAGCGCCCACATGTGCGCATACACGCCATTTTTCGCCAGCAGATCAGGGTGCCGCCCGCGCTCGACAATGCGCCCGCCGTCCATCACCAGGATCTCGTCGGCTTCGACCACAGTGGACAAGCGGTGCGCAATGATGAGGCTGGTGCGGCTCCTGGCGATTTCCAGCAGCTCGGCCTGGATCGCTTTTTCGGTTTTGGTGTCGAGCGCGGAGGTGGCCTCGTCCAGAATCAGGATGGCCGGGTTTTTCAGCAGCGTGCGGGCAATCGCCACGCGCTGCTTTTCGCCGCCCGACAGCTTGAGTCCGCGCTCCCCCACCACCGTATCCCAACCCTGCGGCAGGATTTCGATGAAATGCAGGATGTGTGCGGCGCGCGCGGCTTCGATCACTTCGTCGCGCGTGGCATCTGGCCGGCCATAAGCAATGTTGTAATAGATGCTGTCGTTGAACAGAACGGTGTCCTGCGGCACCACGCCAATGGCGACACGCAGGCTGTCCTGCGTGACCTGCCGGATATCCTGGCCGTCGATGCTTACACTGCCCGCGCTGGCATCGTAAAAACGGAACAATAAGCGCGCCAGCGTCGACTTTCCGGCGCCGCTTGCGCCCACCACAGCCACCGTCTTGCCGGCGGGAAGAGTGAAACTGACGTCATGCAGAATCGGCCGGTCGGCATTGTAGGCAAAATCCACGTGGTCGAATTTCACTGCGCCTGCCACCACATCGAGCGCGCGTGCGTCGGGCGCATCCTCGACTTCGCGCGGCCGCTTCAGCAGCGCGAACATGCGTTCGACATCGGTAATCGACTCCTTGATCTGGCGATACATCACGCCGAGAAAACTCAGCGGCTGGAACATCTGCAGCAGGAAGGCATTCACCATTACCAGGTCGCCCAGCGTCAGCGTGCCTGCGACCACGCCATTGGCGGCGCGCAGCACCATCAGGGTAACGCCGATGGCGATGACGCCGGCCTGGGCGGCATTCAGCAGGCCCAGCGAGCGCTGCGATTTCAGTGCCATCTCCTCCCATTCGATCAGGCTGTCGTCGTAGCGCCTGGCTTCGTATTTTTCATTGCCGAAATATTTGACCGTCTCGTAGTTCAGCAGGCTGTCGATGGCGCGGCCATAGGCTTCTGAATCGAGCGTGTTGGCGCGCCGCACGAACTGGGTGCGCCATTCGGTGATGGTAATGGTGAAGCCGAGATAGGCTGCCAGCGTAATCAGCGTAATGACGCCAAACACCCAGTCGAGCTTGACGAACAGAATGCCCGCCACCATCAGGATTTCCAGCACCGTGGGGGTAATCCGGAACAGCAGATAACCAACCAGACTCGACACCGCCCGGGCGCCGCGTTCGATATCCCGCGTGATGCCGCCGGTCTGGCGCTCCAGGTGGAAGCGCAGCGACAGCGCGTGCAAATGCTTGAATACCGCCATGCTGATGCGGCGCATCGCGCGCTGCGTCACCTTGGCGAAGATGACGTCGCGCAGGTCGGAAAAAGTGGTGCTGACAAAGCGCAACAGGCCATAGCCAATGATGAAGGTCAACGGCAACACCAGTTCCGGGCGCGGCTTGTCGAGCGCATCGATGATTTCTTTCAGCACCAGCGGCACCGCCACCGAGGCCAGCTTGGCACCGATCAGCAGCGCCATCGCCAGCAGCACGCGGCCGCGGAACTCCCATAAATAAGGGAACAGACTGCCGATTGAACGCAGACTGGGTTCGCCAAGCGGTGGCGGGGCAGCGTAGGAATGAACGTCAGGATGCATCAGGTCGGGTAGAATCGCGGTTTGTATTCCCTGATTTTACGTTGATGCGTGCGGATTCCGGCGCAGCACGCCCGATTAGCATGAAACTCTACGGCATCCCCAACTGCACCACCGTTAAAAAAGCCCGCGCCTGGCTCGCCGAGCATAAGCTTGACGTCATGTTTCACGATTTCAAGAAACAGGGCGTTGATGCAAGCTGGTTAAGCCAGGTTGTTGCGCAAACCGGCTGGCAGGCCCTGGTCAACACGCGCGGCACCACCTGGCGCAAACTGAGCGATGCGGAGAAAGCGGCTGTGACTAACAGCAGCAGTGCCATCCAGTTGATGCAGAACCAGCCCAGCGTGATCAAGCGCCCCGTGCTGGAAGTGGCGGGGGCGTATCACATCGGGTTTTCCGAAGACCAGTATCAAGCCCTCTGGAGCGTAACCCTGCATGGCCAATGAAACTTTCGAGCTTGCGGTTGAGCTGCTCAAACGACGCTCGCTGACGCCCGACGACGCCGGCTGCCACGATCTCATCGCCGCGCGCCTGCAAAAGCTCGGCTTTCATATCGAGCGGATTTGCCACAATGGCGTCGACAATTTATGGGCGCGCAAAGGCATGACCGCACCCGTCGTGTGTTTCGCCGGTCATACCGACGTGGTACCCACCGGGCCGCTGGATCAGTGGCTGTCCGACCCGTTTGAACCCACCCTCCGCGATGGCAAGCTGTACGCACGCGGTGCGGCAGACATGAAAACCTCGGATGCCGCTTTTGTCACAGCCACCGAGCGTTTTATCGCCGCCCACCCGGATCACAAAGGTTCCATCGCCTTTCTGATCACCTCGGACGAAGAAGGCCCCGCAACCGACGGTACCGCCCGTGTGGTCGAAGTCTTAAAGGCGCGGGGTGAACTGCTTGACTACTGCATCGTGGGTGAACCCACCAGCGCCGCCGAGTTCGGCGACACCATTAAAAATGGGCGCCGCGGTTCCCTATCCGGCATCCTGCGGATCAAAGGCGTGCAAGGGCATATCGCCTACCCGCACCTGGCCAAGAATCCCATCCACCTCGCAGCGCCCGCAATTGCCGAGCTTGCCGACACCATGTGGGATGAAGGCAATAATTATTTTCCACCCACAACCTGGCAGATCTCCAATATCCATTCCGGTACCGGCGCGACCAACATTATTCCGGGCGTAATCGAAATTACGTTCAATTTCCGGTTTTCTACCGCCAGCACGGCCGAAGGCCTGATGGACGCGGTGCAGGAAATCCTGGAAAGCCACGGTCTGGACTTCGATATCGACTGGACTTTATCGGGTAAGCCATTCCTGACACCACGCGGTCCGCTGTGCGAGAAGCTCAGTGAAGCGATCCGCGAAGTCACCGGCATTACACCTGAATTGTCCACTACCGGCGGCACCTCGGACGGCCGCTTTATCGCTGAAATCAGTCGCGAAGTGGTCGAGTTTGGCCCCCTCAACAACAGTATCCACAAGCTGAACGAGCATGTGGCCGTTGAAAATATTGAACCGCTGGCGATGGTTTATCAAAAGACCCTGGAAAAACTGCTGGCCTGATTGACCTTAAATGCCATGAATCATTTCGACGACACCGAATCCCTCATCACCGTACGCGACTGGTTACGCTTCGCCGTATCGCGCTTTAACGAAGCCAAACTGTGTTTTGGTCACGGTTCCGATAACGCCTTTGATGAGGCAGCCTATCTGATCCTGCATACCTTGCATTTACCGCTCGACCGGCTCGATCCCTTTCTCGATGCCAGCCTCACCCACGGTGAATCGGAGCAGGTACAGGCTGTGATCGAACGGCGGGTCAAGGAACGCCTGCCCGCAGCCTATCTCACCCATGAAGCCTGGCTGAGCGGACACCGCTTCTACGTCGATGAGCGTGTGATTGTGCCGCGCTCATTCATTGCCGAATTGCTGAGCGATCAATTGACGCCATGGATTGAAAATCCGGATGAAGTGGTCCATGCGCTCGACCTGTGCACCGGCTCGGGCTGTTTGGCCATTCTTGCTGCCGAGGCTTTCCCCAACGCGCATGTCGATGCAGTCGATCTCTCCAGGGATGCACTGGATGTGGCAGATCGCAACGTAGCCGAATACGACTTGCAGGAGCGTATCGAACGCATTGAATCAGATTTGTTTACGGCGCTGCAAGGCCGCACTTATGACGTCATTCTCAGCAATCCACCTTATGTGAACGCCGAATCGGTGGCGAACCTGCCGCCGGAATATCAGGCTGAACCCTCGCTGGCGCTGGGTTCCGGCGAAGACGGGCTGGATGCAACCCGGCAGATCCTGGCCAAGGCCAAATCCCATCTCAAGCCTGGCGGTCTGCTGGTGGTGGAGATTGGCCACAACCGCGCTGAACTCGAAGCCGCTTACCCGGCTCTCCCCTTTACCTGGCTTGATACCGAGAGTGGCGACCATTTTGTCTTCATGCTTCGGCGCGAAGACCTGCCCTGATCCATTACGGTACCAGGAAATCGGCTGTGCGCTCACTCCGCGCAAAGGCATCGACACTTGCGGTCACGCTGACCGCAATTTCACGCAGGGATTCGTGGGTGAAAAAAGCTTGATGCGGGGTGATTAACGCACGCGGGTGCGCAAGCAAGCGTTCCAGCAGGGGATCATCGTAGCCACAAGTCGAGCAGTCGCGAAAAAACACACAGCTTTCGTTCTCGTACACATCGGCTCCATACGCGCCGAGCTGGCCTGCGTTCAAGGCATCCAGCACCGCAAGGGTATCCACCACGCCGCCGCGCGCTGTATTGATCAGGATTTGGCCGGCTGCCGCCCTGTTCAAGCAAGCCGCGTTCACCAAGTGCTGCGTCTCTGGGGTGAGCGGGCAATGCAGCGAGACCACGTGCGCTTCGCGCCATAGCACTTCGAGCGGCACCGCTTCCACGCCTTCTATTTCAAAGTCACTGCGTGAATGCGCAATCACCCGACAGCCAAACCCGCGCATGATGCGGGCGAAAGCCTGGCCGATTCGCCCCATGCCGATAATGCCGACTGTTTTGCCATACAGGCGGAAGCCCAGCAAGCCATCAAGCCTGAAATTATTGTGACTGACCTGGTCGAGTGCTTGCGGGAGATTGCGCGCAATAGCCAGCAGCAAGGCCGCCGCATGTTCGGCAACCGACTCGGGGCTGTACGCGGGTACGTGCGCCACACACAGACCCAGTTGGCGTGCGGCAGCGAGGTCAATATTGTCCACCCCCGCCGCACGTTGAACGACAAGCCGAACTCCCAGGGCCGCCAGTGCGCCCAGGGCTGCTGCATCGAGCGTATCGCCGACAAAGCTCAAGATCCCATCGCAACCCCGAAGTGCGTTCAAATCAGTGGGGAATGACACTGTTTGAAGGGCCTCGACGCTATGTCCGGAAGCCTCTAACGCAGGGCGAAGATACAGCTCGTCATGAGGCTGCGCACTGGAAATGGCGAGTTTCAACGCTTCCGGCATATAGATTTCAAACTGAAAAATGATGTGCTTATAATAGACGGCATGCGGCCATACTTCTAAAAACCCGGTCGCCTCGAACCCAACTTCCACAGGAATAAACCATGCAACAGCAACTGGATGTGTTCGTAGCCTCTATTTCTTCCTTCTGGACGCAACTGGCGGGCTTCGTGCCGCAACTGCTTGCTGCCATGGCCCTGCTGTTTGTCGGCTGGCTGATCGCCAATCTGGTGCGAACCGGCGTCATGAAACTGCTCGATATTCTGCATTTTGACAGCCTGGCCGAAAAAACCGGCATCGAAGCCTTTCTCAAGCAGGGACATCTGGATGTGTCGCTGTCACTCATCCTCGCCAAATTGGCCTATTGGGTCATTATCTTCATCGTGATTGTCACGGTTGCCAACAGCCTCGGCCTGCACATGGTGGCGGACCTCTTCAACAAGGTGGTGCTCTATATTCCCAATATCATTGTCGCCATTCTGGTGCTGGTATTCGGCATCCTGGTGGCGCGTTTCATCAACCGCATGGTATTCGCCTACCTCAACAACATTGGGGTACAGGGCGCGCTCACCATCAGCACGTTGGCTGAATATGCGGTCATCATCTTCGTGGTATTCGTCGCGCTGGAACAGCTGGCAATTGGCACCAACCTGTTGACCGCTGCCTTCCAGATCGGCTTCGGTGCGATCGGCCTGGCTTTTGCGCTGGCATTCGGCCTCGGTGGCCGCGAATGGGCTGCAAGCGTGATTAAAAAACTGACTGAAAAGTAAGTGCATTGGGCGGGAAATTCACCCGGTCCAACTCAAAACGGCAGTTTGGCTTGCTATTGAGCGAGCCAAACTGCCGTTTTTTAATTAGGCTTAATGTATTAACGCATCCGCGGTTTGCGCGTGTGTTTATCCGGCACGCCGCGCATTTGCCGGCGCGGACTCGGCGCCATGTTCGCCCACTCCAGCACGCGCGCAACCAGATCGTCTTCCAGCTCCATTTTCTGGCCGCGACGCAGTTGCGGCGGCAGTGCAATCGGGCCAAACCGGATACGGGTGAGGCGCGACACCGTCAGTTTGAAATGTTCGAATATCCGGCGCACTTCACGTTTGCGGCCTTCCTTGATCACCACGCGATACCAGCGGTTTACGCCCTCGCCGCCCGCGGCAAAACAGCTTTGCAACTGCGCCGGACCATCGTCGAGCTCAATTCCTGCCAGCAATTGTGCAATCATGTCTTCGGACAACTCGCCCAATACACGGACCGCATATTCACGCTCGACTTCAAAGCGTGGGTGCATCAGGTTATTCGCGAGTTCGCCCGAGGTAGTGAACACCATCAAACCGTCGGTATTGAAATCCAGCCGGCCGATGGCAATCCATTTGGCGCCACGCAGCTTGGGTAAGGCATCAAACACCGTGGGGCGGCCCTTGGGATCGTCGCGCGTGACAATCTCGCCTTCCGACTTGTGATAAATCAGAATGCGCGTGCGCTTTTCATCGAAACGCAAATAGACGCGTCGGCCGCTGACCTTGACGATGTCGCGCGGCCCGACCTTGCTGCCG
>JADMKH010000306.1 GCA_018780025.1 Thiobacillus sp. | reverse complement strand
ACTTCGACGAACTGGGTGTCGCCGCCCCATTCTTCGGGGGTGACGCCCTGTGCGACGAGTTCCTGGCGGATGCGCTCGGGGTTGGCGTCGGGTTTGTCGACCTTGTTGATCGCCACCACCAGCGGCACGTTGGCGGCCTTGGCGTGGTGGATGGCTTCGATGGTTTGTGGCATCACGCCGTCGTCGGCGGCGACCACCAGCACGACGATGTCAGTCGCTTTGGCGCCGCGTGCCCGCATCGCGGTAAACGCCTCGTGCCCTGGGGTGTCGAGGAAGGTAATGACGCCTTTCTCGGTTTCGACATGGTATGCGCCGATGTGCTGGGTAATGCCGCCGGCTTCGCCACTCGCCACGCGGGTGCGGCGAATCGTGTCGAGCAGGGAGGTCTTGCCGTGGTCGACGTGGCCCATCACGGTGACGACGGGTGGACGCGTATGCGCGTCGTGTTCGGTTGTTTCACCGGAGTCGACCAGGAAGGCTTCCGGGGTATCGAGCGCGGCCGGCTGGCCGACATGGCCCATTTCCTCGACCACGATGATAGCCGTTTCCTGATCGAGCACCTGATTGATGGTCACCATGCTGCCGAGTTTCATCAAAGCCTTGATGACTTCGGCGGCCTTGACCGACATCTTGTGGGCCAGTTCAGCCACGGTGATGGTTTCGGGCACCAGTACTTCACGCACGACCGGCTCGGTCGGCGCGACAAATGTCGTCTCCTCGCTGCCTGAACGATTCTTGCCCTTGCGGCCCCGCCAGCCGGTATCGGGAGCTGCGCCGCCGCGCGTCTTGAGTCCGCCGCGGCGTTTCGCGGCGTCGTCCTTCCAGTTGTCGGCTTTGCGGGCGGGCTTCTTGTCGCCTTTGGCGGCGGCGGGTTTGTCGGGCTTGTGCAGTGTTTTTTCGGTGGGTGCTGCGCTGGGTGCGGGTGCTGCGGCCTTTTGTGCTTCTTCCAGCTTGGCTGCTTCGCGCGCAGCTTCTGCCTGCTTGCGCAAGGCTTCGCGTTCGGCCCGATCAGCAAGCTGACGTTCCAGCAAGGCTTGATGGCGACGCGTTTCGTCTTCACGCACCTTCATTTCAGCCTCACCGAGAATGGAGGCTTTCTTGATGCGCGTGGTTTTCTTGACAACCGGCGCGGGTGTCTTTTCGGATTCCGCTGCGGCGGCTTCCGGTACACGTTGTTCGACTGTCGCTTCGGCTTTCGCAGTCGCAGCATCGGCGGCAGGTTCGGCTTTGGCCTTGACGGGCGGTGCCACTTCTACTGCAACGGGCGCTTCCACAGGCTCGGGCGCGGGCGCTTCGAGCTTCGCCTCAACCACGGGCGGGATCACGGGCGCGGCGGGTGTCTCGGCCACCGGTGCGGCTTGGGGTGGAGCAACGCCTTCCGCTGCGGCAGTGGCTTCGGCCGCCAAGGCGGCGGGGTCGCGCTTGACATAGGTGCGCGATTTGCGCACTTCGACCTGGATAGTGCGGGACTTGCCGGTGCTGTCGGTTTTCCGGATTTCACCGGTCTGCTTGCGCGTGATGGTGATCTTGGTCTTGCCGGTTTCCCCCCCACCGTGCATTTTGCGCAGGTAGTCGAGCAAATGGGCCTTATCCGTCTCGGTGACCGAGTCGGCGGCGTCACGCTTACTGACACCCGCGGCCTTGAGCTGTTCCAGTAACAGCTCGGGCGGGAGTTTCAGTTCTTGGGCAAATTGTTCAACGTTCATGCAATCCTCGTGGCTATAGAGCCTGTTCAGCATAAATCACGCCCCGCGCCGGTTTCCTGCGGGATGCAGGAGGGCAAGGCGCGGGGAGTGATGTTTGGTCACTCCAGATGGGCGATCCGCAACGCGGCCATGCGTCTGCAGTAAAACCAGCCCTTCGGCTTGAGGCCAGGAGCGGCGTCTGCGGCGCTGCGGCTTGCATCCATCCGGTTCCGATCTCCACGCGGGGCATGATTTCTGCCTAACGGGCTCTTAGCCTTGAGCAAACCAGGGCGCGCGTGCGGCCATGATCAACTGTTTGGCGCGTTCATCATCCATCGCGGCGATTTCAGTCAGTTCGTCGACCGCCAGTTCGGCCAGGTCCTCCGTGGTATGCACTCCTTTGCTGGCCAGTTGCCGTGCCGTTTCTGCATCCATGCCTTCAAGCGAAAGGAGGTCGCCTGCGGAGGCCTCAACCTGCTCCTCACCGACGATGGCGGCGGTGAGCAGGGCGTTGCGCGCGCGATTGCGCAGCTCGTTGACGAGATCTTCGTCGAATGCCTCGATTTCGAGCATTTCGTTCAGCGGCACATAGGCAACTTCTTCCAGCGTGGAGAAGCCCTCATCAACCAGAATCTGGGCGACTTCTTCGTCGACATCCAGCTTGTCAATAAAGAGCGCAAGGTTCTGGCCGCTTTCGGTCGACTGCTTTTCCTCGGCCATTTCGCGCGACATGATGTTGAGCACCCAGCCGGTCAATTCGGACGCCAGGCGGACGTTCTGTCCGCCGCGACCGATCGCCATCGCCAACTGCTCTTCATCCACCACCACATCCATGCTGTGCTTGTCTTCGTCGACCACGATGGAGCTGACTTCGGCCGGTGCCAGCGCGTTGATGACGTACTGCGCCGGGTCGGCCGACCAGTGAATGATGTCGACGCGTTCGCCGGCCATCTCGTTGGTGACCGAGGT
>JADMKH010000198.1 GCA_018780025.1 Thiobacillus sp. | reverse complement strand
CACCACGACGTCTGGTGTTCGGCCTTATGTGTAGCTTCACATAAGGCCGATAACCGTACCGTCTCGGCGACCGCGCTGACAGTCCGCTTCGGCCGAACCGGGTCATCCAATGTCACCTGAAAACCGAATTCACCCAACGTCCATCCATACCTCGCCTACTTCACCAGCAAACCCTGCCGAGCAAACAACCACAATTGCTGGTTCGTGCGTTCGCTGACATTCTCAAGCGATTGCTCCAATCCCATCTCGGCCAATGTGGCCTGCATGAGGGCGGCAAGTTCGTCGACGGTGTGGCGGCCGTCCAGCAAACCCAGCAGTTTGCGCGCGGGCGCGTCGAGATCCAGGGCTACGTGGCGCAAGCCGCTGACTACCCAGGCTGGCGACTGCGCCTGACGTTGTGCCAGTGCGTGCGCGTGTGGGCGTTCGCCCAGGCTGGCGGCATTTGAACCGGCGCTCACGCAGGGCATCACACCATGGGCCGCTACCAGTTGAAACAGCGCGTTGCGGAATAGGGTTTCATCGACATGGTTTGACGCGCCGAGTTCGGCCATCACCTGCCGGGTTGCCGTCAGCAAATCCGGATACGTCAGCGCATTGGGATAAGCCGTCGAGAGGGCCATCACGGCTGCTTTCATCACCGGCTGAGCGACCGGAAAGGCGTTGCCTGCGGGGTTGATGAAGCGCTGCTCGCTTGCGTTTTCCAGGTCGATTTCGTCGTTGCTTTGCAGGTCGGTATAAAACGCCAGGCTGCTCAATGCCCCGGCTTGCGGGGGCTGTGCGCAGGGAGCGTCGGCGCGCGCGATCAACGCCCGTCTAAAACGCGTGGCGTGCGCTTCGTCCAGCGCGGATTCGGCATCCTGCCAGCGCCCGGCCATGCCTTCCGGCGTCAGCCCCCAGGCGTCTTCGAGTTCGACCACGGCGTGGCGCGGCCCGGCTTCGCCGAGATAACGCAAATCATGCGATTCGAGCTGCATGGAGAATTCGCCGAAGCTGACGGGCGTGTTGAAGTCGGCAAGGTATTCGTGAAACAGGTATGACGGCGCCGCGGTTTTGAGAAAGGCGATTTCCTTGCGCAACACCGGATCGGTCCATTCGGCTTCGAGTTCATTCAGCACGCGCAGCGCCTGTTGATAACGCGCGGGCGCCGGCAAGTCGGCGGCGGTGCGTTCGATCAGCGCGGTGCGCAAGGACTGTAGCGGCACCCAACCGGCCGTGACGTTGAAGCTGATGTACGCCACGCCATGCGGCGACAGATGGCGCCGGCAGACGTCGAGCAGCGCCTGCCGGACCGAAGGCGGCACCCAGGAATACACGCCGTGCGTGATGATGTAATCGAATGTGCCCAGATCGTCGGGCAAGACAGCCAGATCGCCATGCTGGATACGGGCGTTGGCCAAACCCAGCTGCTGGATGAATTGGGTGCCCCTCTCCGCCTGCACGCGCGACAACTCCACGCCCACGCATTCGGATTCGGGCCAGCGCCACGCCAGGGGAATCAGGTTTCCGCCCTGCGCGCACCCCAGTTCGAGGATGCGCGCACGCGCGGGATCGGGCGCATCAAAACCATGCAGCCGGGCCACCGCCGCCAGAAAATCCGGCTGGGTTTCGGGCAGCGGCAGGCTGGCGTAAGGCAGTTCGTCGTAGCTGGCGAGGGTATCCATGGCGGCGATTCTCCCAGTAAATGGGAGGCCGTGGTTGTAAAGCCGACCAGTCGCCAACAACCACGCTCTAAAGCCTGCAAGTCAACAAAAGCCCTGCACTGGCGTCGCCATGGATGAGGCGTTAGTGGCCGCGTGAACCCGGTTTTGCCGAAGACAATGACGCTTGTGGACGCGGCTTGCGTGGCTGGGCAGTCCTGCTCGGGGCGGGTTTGGCGCCGCCCCCTGCAGCGGTAGTCGCCTGCCCCTGCGGCGCACGACCCGACGCATTGCGGTTGCCGGATTGCGGCTGCCGTGCATTCTGCCCTTGGCTCTGGCCGCGCCCGCCCCGTCCTTGCGGGGGACGCGGGGGACGTTCGTCGGACATCAGATCGGCCTTGGCGGGCGGAACGAAGCCCGGCTCGATTTCCACGCGCATGATCGAGCGCTTGATCAGCTTTTCGATGTCACGCAGGTAACTGAGCTCTTCGTCATCAACCAGGGACAGCGCCGAACCGGTGCTGCCAGCACGGCCGGTACGGCCGATACGGTGCACGTAGTCTTCCGCCACGTTGGGCAATTCGAAATTCACCACCTGCGGCAATTGGTCGATGTCGATGCCGCGCGCGGCGATATCGGTTGCGACCAGCACGCGCACGCTGCCATCCTTAAAGCTTGCCAGCGCCTTGGTGCGTGCAGACTGGCTCTTGTTGCCGTGGATCGCGGCGGCGGTAATGCCATCCTTGATCAACTTTTCAGCCAGTTTGTTGGCGCCGTGTTTGGTGCGGGTAAACACCAGCACCTGCTGCCAGTCATGGTGCTTGATCAGGTGCGCCAGCAGATCGCGCTTGTGCGCCTGCGGCACGCGGTGCATCGACTGTTCGATGATCTCCACCGTGGTGTTGCGGCGCGCCACTTCAATGCAACCTGGGTTGCGCAACAGGCTGTTGGCCAGGGTCTTGATCTCGTCGGAGAAGGTCGCCGAGAACAGCAAGGTCTGGCGCTGCTTGGGCACCACGGCGAGCACTTTCTTGATGTCGCGGATGA
>JADMKH010000314.1 GCA_018780025.1 Thiobacillus sp. | reverse complement strand
GCCCATCGCCATCGTCGACGAGGACCGCTCTGCGCTTTCCAACCGTATCATCGACGACGTCTATCCGCCCTATTTCCTGCCGCCAGCCCTGATCACGACAGCCGAGATGGACGCCCGGATGGATGCAGGACTCGACACCTTCGCCCTGCACATCCCGTCCGGTTTCCAGCGCGATCTCCTCGCGGGGCATAGTCCCGTGCTGCAGCTTAATGTCGATGCCACCCGGATGAGCCAGGGCTTTACCGGCAGCAGCTATATCCAGGCGATCGTCTCGGGCGAGGTGAATGATTTCATGCGGGGGTATCGTGCCGAAACGGCTCCAGCGGTCGATCTGGTTTTACGGGCACGCTTCAACCCCGAGCTGGACAAGTCCTGGTTTGGCGCCGTCATGGAGGTCATCAGCGCCATCACCATGCTTTCCATCGTCCTCACTGGTGCCGCACTCATCCGCGAGCGCGAGCACGGGACGGTGGAACACCTGCTGGTAATGCCGGTGACGCCTTTCGAGATTATGAGCAGCAAGGTATTAGCCATGGCCCTGGTCGTGCTCGCGGCCTCGTGGTTCTCGTTGACGTTCATTGTCCGCGGCCTGCTTGCAGTCCCCATCGAAGGCTCAGTCGCGCTGTTTTTCGCGGGTGCGACCCTGCACCTGTTCGCGACCACGTCCATGGGCATCTTCCTCGCCACCCTCGCCCGCACGATGCCGCAGTTCGGGCTGCTGCTGTTGATGTTCCTGCTGCCGCTGCAGGTCCTGTCGGGTGGCATGACGCCGCGCGAAAGCATGCCTGACGCCGTCCAGTTCATCATGCAGGCCGCGCCCAACACCCACTTCGTCATGCTCTCCCAGGCCATTCTCTATCGTGGCGCCGGCCTCGATGTGGTCTGGCCGCAGTTCCTCAGCCTGGCGGCAATCGGTGCGGTCCTGTTCACGCTGGCCCTGGCGCGCTTCCGTAAAACGCTGGCAACGATGGCATGAGTTCGCGCACCGAACAAACTTCGCCTCGTTCGCGCGTCCCGGGCAAATGGCGCGCACTGCCGACCGGCATCTGGGCACTCGGATTCGGCTCGCTGTTCATGGACATATCCTCCGAGATGATCCATAGCCTCCTGCCGGGCTTCATTGTCACCGTACTGGGCGCCTCCATGGTGACCGTCGGCGTTATCGAAGGGATTGCAGAGGCTACGGCAGCCATCTTGAAAGTGTTCTCGGGTGCGCTGAGCGACTATCTTGGCAAGCGCAAATTCCTGATGATCCTTGGCTACGGACTCGCGGCATTCACCAAGCCCATTTTTCCGCTGGCCTCGTCGATCGGCTGGGTGTTCACGGCGCGTTTCGTCGATCGCATCGGCAAAGGCATTCGCGGGGCGCCGCGCGACGCCCTGATTGCCGACATTTCGCCAGCACCATTGCGCGGCGCGGCCTATGGTTTGCGGCAGGCGCTTGATTCGGTGGGCGCCCTGCTCGGTCCGCTGCTGGCGGTGGCCTTCATGATATGGCTTGCCGATGACATCCGTGCGGTGATGTGGATAGCCGTGGTGCCAGCCTTCATTGCGGTGGCGCTGCTCATGATTTACGTACGCGACCCTGAGCGCACGCATGCAACCGGCGACGTAAAATCCCCACTCGCACGGGCCAACATCAAGCGCCTGCCGCTGCGCTACTGGCTGGTTGTGCTGTTGGGGGCGGTCTTTACGCTCGCCCGCTTCAGCGACGCCTTTCTGGTGCTGCGGGCACAGGACATTGGCCTCGCGCTCGGCTATGTGCCGGTGGTCATGGTCGTGATGAACGTTTTCTATGCCGGCGCCGCCTATCCGGCCGGGGCCGCCGCTGACCGCTTCCACCCGCGCACCTTGTTGCTGATCGGACTCGCGCTGCTCATCGCAGCGGACATGGTGCTGGCCGCAGCCCGAGGCGCACTGGGCGTCTTTGCCGGTGTCGCGCTGTGGGGCCTGCACATGGCCTTTACCCAGGGCCTGTTGTCGAAACTCGTCGCTGACACGGTGCCGACGCAATTGCGCGGCACCGGGTTCGGCATCTTCAATCTCGTCAGCGGCGGTGCGCTACTGCTCGCCAGCGTGCTGGCTGGCGTTCTGTGGAGCGCCATTGGACCTGCTGCGACGTTCCTGGCCGGTGCCGGTTTCGCTGCCCTCGCCGCAATCGGGCTCCTTACTGTGGACGCCGGGCATCGTAATCGAGACAAGGAATGACATGGGCAGACCTGTTCCCCCTGCACCCGGCGCGATCCCTCATAACACTGGCAACGATGGCATGAAAAGAATAGTCGGACTCATAGCGTGGCTTGTTATCGAGGGCGCCAGCCCGGCTGTGGCCTGGTCGGTGGAACCGGAAAAGACCGGGACGCTGAGCTTCGTACTCGAAAACGACATGTTCCAGGGGAGCGACAGCCACTACACGAACGGCGTGCGGGTGGTCTGGGTACCGGGACCGGATGCCTCCACACAGGAATGGGCCATCAAACTGGCCCGCCTCGTGCCGTGGTTCCCCGAGCAAGGCGAGGTTCGCCATGGCTATGCCTTCGGCCAAAGCATGTTCGTGCCGAGTGATATCACCATCGCAGATCCGCCCCCGGGGGAACGCCCCTATGCAGGCTGGCTGTATGGGACGGTGGGCCTGGGCGTGGAGTCGGGCAAGCAGCTCGACCAGTTCGGCATCACCCTCGGCGTGGTCGGCCCGGCCTCTCTGGCCGAGCAGAGCCAGAAATTCATCCACAATGTTGTCGGGTCTAATGAACCACGCGGCTGGGACACCCAGCTCCGCAATGAGCCGGGTGTCATCCTGACCTACCAGCGCAGCTGGCGGGAATTCGCGACCACGACCTTCCTGGGGAACCAGTTGGACTTCACGCCCCACGCAGGGGCCGCACTCGGCAACGTGTTCACCTATGCCAATGCAGGCGTCACGCTGCGTTACGGTAAACGACTGCCCAGCGACTACGGGCCGCCGCGCATCCAGCCCGGCTTGCCGGGCTCGGCAGCCTTCGCCCCGGTGTCCGATTTCGGCTGGTACCTGTTTGCCGGTGTCGAAGGACGCGCGATTGCCCACAACATCTTTCTCGACGGCAACACCTTCCGCGACAGCCGCAGCGTGGACAAAAAACCCCTGGTCGGCGACCTGCAGTTCGGCCTGGTACTGGACTGGTCCGATATTCGTTTCAGTTACACCCACATACTGCGCACGCGCGAGTTCCGAACCCAGGAGAAATTCGACGGCTTTGGCGCGCTCAGCGTATCGATAAAGTTTTAAGCCATCCTGCACCATGGAGCGTAAATTGCCCCACAAACCATACGGACTTGCAGATGGCCGATGCGGCTAGAATGACCTTTTTGCGCAGGAGCCCCATGTCCGAACCGTTGTATACGACCGCAATCTCGCCGAACTCGAACCCGGCGAATACTGGTGGTGCTCGTGCGGCCGCTCGATGACGCAACCGTTCTGCGACGGCTCGCACGAAGGCACCGACATGGAGCCGATGTCGATCGTCATCGAAGAAAAAACCACGGTATGGCTGTGCAGATGGCTCTCGGCTGAGAGCCCCCAAAAAAACCGCACTTCAATCGGCTCGGAGTTATCGGAAAAGCAGGGGTGATTCAGGAAGGGATTGTTTGTGACAAAGAAAAAATAGCACCGACGGCGCTTGTCAGGGAAACCGGGACATCAAGAACGTCCTGAGTGAGCTCGCGACTATCCCGGCGGATATCCGACCGGGGGTGCCAATCCGCTTCCAGCCGCAATGGGAGGCCTTGCCGACGGCCCCGGAGCCTGAGCTTGGGCGTTGACGATCGGCTTTTGACAGACAATCAGACCTTCTCCGAGATTTACCGGGTCGTTCGTTCCTGGCCGAACGCAGAAGCTCAAGGCCGACATCCACTACGATTCGCGCCTGCGTCTGCTATCAGGAAAGACGTACTTCCCGACCCTGAAGAGGCCTTCAGTCGTCTGATTTGTGACTGCGACACGGCATCCTCCTAAACGAATCGTGCAGGAGGATGCCGGCTAAACGCTGGCCTCTTGTCACACTAGCAAGCCACCAATATAATAAGTACTGCTTACTATAAGAGCGGTGACTCGTGGAATTGCGACAAGACAGTCTCGGCTTTCTGCTGACGGATGTTTCCCGCCTGATGCGTCGGGCCTTCCAGCAACGCCTGGAAGGAAGCTCTCTCACACTGGCGCAGGCGCGTGCACTCGTTTACGTCTCTCGCCATGAGGGTGTTCGCCAGGTCGATTTGGCGGAAATGCTGGAAGTCCAACCCATCACGCTCGCCCGTTTGATTGACCAGCTCACGGATGCCGGTTTAGTCGAACGTCGCCCTGATCCCAACGATCGGCGGGCATATCGGGTGTTTCTGACGCCTGCCGCCGCCCCCCATCTGGCCGCAATCGAGCAGGTCGCAGCGGTGATCCGGACGGTCGCTCTGCACGATCTGGACAAGCAGCAAGCCGCCACGCTCCTCCTCGCCTTGAACAAGATGCGCGACAACCTGGCCTCACGCTAACGCCCTTCAGCAGAACATTTATCCCGGAGTATTAAGTTCATGAGAGATGTCCCAACCAGTGACGAATCATCTCGCACCGAGGTGGCACGTCCGTCGAAACGCCGCCTGAAACGGCTGGTCCTGCTTGTCGTGGTGCCGCTGATCGTCGCACTCGTCATCGGGGTCGTGTACCTCAGGAGCGGCCGTTTCGTCGATACCGACAACGCCTACGTCAAGGCCGACATGGTGCCGGTCAGTGCCGAGGTGTCCGGAACGATCAAGCAGGTGCTGGTCCGGGAAAACCAGTCTGTCGCTGCGGGTCAGCCGCTGTTCCGGATCGACCCGGCGCCGTTTCAGGTGGCGGTCGCCAAAGCCGAAGCCAAACTGGCGCAGGTGCGCGTCGATCTTGCAGCAACGAAGGCGGGCTTTCGCGAAAAGCAGGCCGAAATTGCCCTGGCGCAACCCGCTACGCCTTTGCGCGAAAAGACCAGCAACGACAGGCCGATCTGGTAGCACGCAAATTCATTTCGCCTTCCCGGTTCGACGACGCGAAACAAACCACCGACCTCGCCGGGCAACAAATCGGCGCGCTGAATCAGGACCTGAAACGCATCGCGGAAACCCTGGGCGGCAGCGTCGATGCGCCGGTCGAGCGCCATCCGGCGTATCTCGCCGCGCTGGCCGAACTCGATCAAGCGAAGCTCGATCTGGCGCGCGTCGAAGTACGCGCCTCGTTGCCCGGCACCGTGAGCAAACCGCCCAAGCCCGGGCAGTTCGTCGCCGCGGGCGCGACGGCGATGGCCCTGGTGGTCAGCGGCCATGCGTGGATCGAGGCCAATTTCACCGAGACCGATCTCACCTACGTTCATCCGGGGCAGCCGGTCACGATTCATATCGACACCTACCCCGACGCAGAATGGACAGGCACGGTGGACAGCCTGAGCCCGGCCACCGGTGCGGAGTTCTCGGTCATCCCCGCGCAGAACGCCACCGGAAACTGGGTCAAGATCGCCCAGCGGGTGGCAGTGCGGATCAGACTCGACGCCGCGCCGGATCTGCCGCAATTGCGCGCGGGCCTGAGCGCGGTGGTCGAGATCGACACCGGCCATCGCCGTCGCCTGTTCGGATACACGCTCTGAGGCCGCGCGCATGAACGCGCCTGCGGCAGCCGTCCAACCGGAAAGCGCCAAGCGCATCTGGGTCGCCATGTCGGTGATGCTGGCGACCATCATGCAGGCGCTGGACACCACCATTGCCAACGTTGCGCTGCCGCATATGCAGGGGACGATGGGTGCGACCCAGGATCAGATTTCCTGGGTGCTCACATCCTATATCGTGGCGGCGGCCATCTTCATGCCGCTGACCGGGTTTATCACCGCGCGCTGGGGGCGCAAGCGCGTTTTCATGTGGTCGGTAGTCGGCTTCACGCTGGCGTCGATGCTGTGCGGCGCGGCGCAAACCCTGCCCGAGATCGTGTTGTTCCGCCTGCTGCAGGGGATTTTTGGCGCGAGTCTGGTGCCGTTGTCGCAAGCCGTGCTGCTCGATACCTATCCGCCCGAACAACACGGCAAAGCCATGGCGATGTGGGGCGTAGGCGTGATGGTGGGGCCGATTCTCGGGCCCACGCTTGGAGGCTGGCTGACCGAGTACTATAACTGGCGCTGGGTGTTTTACATCAATCTGCCGTTTGGCGTGCTGGCCTGGCTCGGGCTCGCGGCCTTCGTGCGCGAAACGCCCATCGACCGCACCCGGCGGTTCGATCTGCTCGGCTTCGCACTGCTGAGCCTGGGCATCGGCGCGATGCAAATGATGCTGGACCGCGGGCAATCGCTGGACTGGTTCGCCAACCCGGAAATCGTCGTCGAGGCCCTGCTTGCGGGCCTGGCGCTGTATCTCTTTGTCGCCCACATGTTCACTCACGACCACCCATTCATCGAACCGGGGCTGTTCAAGGATCGCAACTTCAGCGTCGGCCTTGTGCTTATCTTCATCGTCGGCATCATTTTGCTCGCCACCATGGCCTTGCTTCCGCCGTTCATGCAAAGCCTGTTGGGATTCCCTGTGATCGATGTCGGCTATCTGCTGGCTCCGCGCGGCGTGGGTACCATGATCGCCATGATGATGGTAGGCAAACTCTCGGGGCGGCTGGATGTGCGCTACATGATTTTTTTCGGCCTCATCCTGACCAGCCTGTCGCTGTGGGAAATGACCCTATTCAATGCAAACATTGATGGTTGGGACATCGTGCGCACCGGCGTCACGCAGGGGTTTGGCCTCGGCTTCATCTTCGTGCCGCTGTCCACCATCACCTTCGCTTCGCTGGCGGCGCGCTACCGCAATGAGGGCACGGCGCTGTTCAGCCTGATGCGCAACATCGGCAGCAGCATCGGCATCTCGGTGGTGATGACTTATCTGGCGCAACGCACGCAAGCCAATCATGCCGCATTCGCCGACTACATCAATCCGTTCAATCTGGCGCTCAGGCAGGCGGTCGAAGCAGATGCCTACAACCTGACCACACCCCAGGGACTTGCGGCAATCAACGGCGAGGTGACGCGGCAAGCCGCCATGCTGGCCTATTTGCAAGACTTCAGACTGATGATGTGGATCACGCTGATCGCGATCCCGCTGGTTGTGCTACTGCGGGCGCCGGTCAAGCAGGCTGCCGCGAGCGGGGCGCACGCGGCAATAGACTGACTGAAGCACGGTTGGGCAGTATGAGCAGCTATGCCCGCCCGATTGCTCAAACGCTTACAATGCTATCGGAGGAAGATGCACATGTTCCAGACCATTATTTTTGCCTACGACGGCAGCGCCGAGTGCCAGGACGCGCTCGAGGAAGGGATCGCCCTGGCAAGCCGCTTCAACGCCCGCTGTCATCTGCTGGCGGTCATTCCGCCGCCGCCCGCCATGGCTTTGGCGAACGGTCCGCTGCCCGGCGAATACATCGAGGAACAGCAAGCTCGCGTCAATGCCATTCTCGAGACAGGGCTCGCGCGCCTGCGCCAGGCCGGGGTGGAAGCGACAGGCATCCTGAGGACGGACGAATCGTCTGTCGAAGCCATCGGAGCTGTCGCCCATGAGACCGGTGCCGATCTCGTCGTCGTCGGCCATCACCAACGCTCGGCCCTCGACCGCTGGTGGCGCGGCTCGGTCGGCCACTCTCTGCTGGATCATCTGCCATGCAGTCTGCTTGTTTCCATGCCGGGTGGCATGGTGATGAAGGCGGACGCCAAAGGCATATAGCACGCCGCCTGACTGGCGCGACCGCATGGGGATTCAGGGCATCAACTGAAAATTGCCTGGACCCAAGCCTTGGTGAGTTCCCCGGGATGGTCGGGAACTTGCCTCGATGAATTGATTGGCGAGGCTGTCCTTCCGGGCGTCACTCACCTGTCGTCGAGTGGCACAGCCAAGCAAATGGAACCGCTTCTCCTGGTGTGTGAGTGGCTCGCACTTTTCACGCTACCCGATTCACTCATCATGTCCGCCCGAATCCAGACAATGGTGCGGTTGGAATTAGAGTCTACCGAACTAACTACTATAGCTTCACGGTTTTCATGCCAGGAGTATCGATGCGAATGGAGAAAGCGTCTTCTAAGCCGCTGAGATCGGATGGGGTGTCGATGTCGGCGAAAATGCCGGGATCCTCGCATTCAAGCATCTGAATCCGCCCGGCATGGGCGGCGAGCAAAGGGTGCGCGCCCTGGTCGCTGCTGAGTTGGGCGAGGTCGTGGAAAAATGCTCGCGCAAAACCGACCGGGTGGCCGCGTCGTCCCTGGTAGCGGGGTGCCGCGATCGGCGCGCCGGCTCGAAGCAGGCTGGCTACGCCGTGGATGGTGTCATGCTGGATGAACGGCATGTCGGCCAGGGCGATCAGCCATCCGTCCTCGTCCTGCGCGGCAGTCACGCCGAAAGCAAGGCTGGTTCCCATGCCGGTTTCTGCTCCGGGACAGAATGCCACCTGCATCCCTTCCGCTTCCAGTAGATGCGCAAGCTGCCGATCTGACGGACGCAGCACCGCAACGCCATGATCAACGCCGCTTAGCAGGTTGCGTGCCGCCTGTACGCCGACCGGGGTGCCGTCGGCCAGGGGGAACAACAGTTTGTCGCCGCCAAAGCGCGTTCCAGTACCCGCCGCCAGCAGAATGCCGACGATCATATGGCTGCGGCCATCGACTGGCGCGAGGTGTGATTCCCGCTTGCTGTGGCGGGCAGAACGCCAAGCCGGATGCCGTGTCGCACCGCGGTCAATTCCGCCAGAATGGATATGGCGATTTCCGGCGGGGTGCGGCTGCCGATAGGCAGACCCACCGGCCCATGCAGGCGGTCAATTTCCGCTTTCGAAAGATCGAACAGGCTCAACCGTTCGCGCCGTCTCAGGTTATTGGCGTTCGAGCCGACGGCGCCGACATAGAATGCCGGCGATTTGAGCGCTTCCAGCAAAGCCATGTCATCCAGCTTGGGATCATGGGTCAAGGCCACCACTGCACAGCGGGCATCGGGCATCAGGGCGTTCACCGCGTCGTCCGGCATGCCGGGAACGAGTTCGGCACCCGCAACATCCCAGGCTGCGCTGTATTCCTCGCGGGGATCGCACACCAGCACCTGATAATCCAGGGCTTGGGCGATCTGCGCCAGATGGCAGGATATCTGGCCGGCGCCGATCACGAGCAGCCGCCAGCGCGGCCCATGTACGGCGATCAGCGTCTGCCCGTCGAACTGCGTGGTTTCGTCGATGTGCGGGGTGTAAAGGTGGATATCGCCGGTGACGAGATCGAGGCGCCGCCCGATCAGCCTGTGCTGCGCGATGTCGTCCTGGATCGCTTGCAGCAGGGGCTTGCCAGGCGCCGGCTCCAGCACCAGTTGCAGCGCGCCGCCGCAGGGCAGGCGGAAACGCTCGCATGCCTCGGCGGAGCCGCCGTAAATGAGCACTTCCGGCCGGATGGGCGGCGCGGCGCGCACCCGCTCGATCAGATCGGCCTCGATGCAGCCGCCGGAAACCGATCCGGCAAGCAGTCCATCGTCGCGCACTGCGAGCATGGCGCCCACCGGGCGCGGGGATGACCCCCAGGTTTGGGTGACGGTGGCGAGCGTCACGCGATGGCCGTCATGCTGCCATTGCAGGCACGTGCGCAGGACTTCCAGGTCCGAGCTTTCCATCATGCACTCCGTAGTTCCGAGGTTTCGAACGGCAGCTTGCGCAGGCGCTTGCCGGTCGCGGCGAACAGCGCGTTGGCGACCGCCGGCGCAAGCGGCGGCACGCCCGGTTCGCCGACGCCGGTGGGCGCCGCTTGAGACGGCACGATGTGTACCTCGACCCGGGGCATTTCGCTGATGCGCAGCAGCGGATAATCATGGAAGTTGGATTGCTCGACGCGTCCCGCCTTGAGGGTGATGGCGCTGTGCAGGGCTGCGGAAAGCCCGAAGCCGATGCCGCCTTCCATCTGTGCCCTGACCTGGTCCGGATTGACCGCGATGCCGCAGTCCACGGCGCATATCACACGATCCACGCTGAACGAACCATCCGGCTTGACGCTGACTTCCGCCACCTCGGCGACAAAGGAGTTGAACGATTCATGCACCGCGATGCCGCGCCCGCGCCGCACCCCGCTTTTCGGCGCCAGCGGTGTGCCCCAGCCGGCCTTGGTCGCGGCCAGTTCCAGCACGCCATTGAGACGCGGATGTTGAATCAGTGTGCGGCGGAACGCATAAGGATCCTTGCCTGCCGCCGCTGCCAGCTCGTCGATGAAAATCTCGGTCGAGAAAGCGGTGTGGGTATGGCCGACGCTGCGCCACCACAGCACCGGCACGCCCAGCTTGGGCGAATGCAGCTCAACGTGCAGATTGGGGATGGCGTAGGCGAGGTTAGATGCGCCCTCGACCGACGTCATGTCGATGCCGTCCTTGACCAGCCCACCTTCGAACGCCGTGCCGGCGGCAATCGACTGGCCAACCAGTCGCTGGTTCCAGGCTACCGGGTTGCCTTGGGCATCCAGCCCTGCGCTGATGGCGTGGACGAACATAGGCCGGTAATAGCCGCCACGGATATCGTCCTCGCGCGTCCACATGAGGTGGATCGGCGCGCTGAGATCGCGTGTGGCCTTCGCCACCGAGACGGCTTCCGCGATGTAGTCGGAGGCGGGATTGGCGCGCCGGCCGAAGCTGCCGCCGGCCAGCAGGGTATGGATTTTCACCTGCTCCGGCTTGATCCCCAAAATTTGGGCAGCGGTGGCCTGATCGCTGGTCTGCGACTGGGAGCCGGCCCAGATTTCGCAACCGCTGTCCTTCAATTGCACGACGCAACTGAGCGGCTCCATCGGTGCGTGGGCGAGATAGGGGAACTCGAATGTCGCTTCCAGTTTTTTTGCCGCCTGGGCGAGGGCCTGCGCCGCATCGCCTTCGCTGCGTGCCACCTTGCCGGGCTGATTCAGCAGCGCCAGGTACTGGTCGCGTTGTTCAGTCGTCGAAACTCGTGCGCCGCCCGATTCGTCCCACTCGATTTGCAGCGCGTCGCGGCCTTTCTTGGCCGACCAGAAGTCCGTCGCGATTACCGCGACGCCTTGCGGCACTTCGACTACGGCACGCACACCGGGTACCGCCTTCGCCCGCTCGGTTTGGACGCGCCTGAGCCTGGCGCCGAAGACCGACGGGCGCGCAAGCAAAGCGGTGAGCTGGCCGGGAAGCCGCACGTCGGAGGCGAATTGGGCGCTGCCGTTGGATTTTGCCTTCGAGTCGGTGCGCTTGAACTGCTTGCCGATGTACTTGAAATCCTGGGGTGATTTGAGTGCTACTTCGGCGGGCTGGGGCATCGTTGCCGCCTTCTCCGCCAGTTGTCCGTAGCTTGCTTTGCGGCCGCTGGGGCGGTGCAGCACCATGCCATCCAGGGTGACGAGGGTGTTGGTATCCACTTTCCAGTTATCCGCCGCTGCCGCGATCAGCATGGCGCGCGCGGTGGCGCCCGCCCGGCGCAACTGCTCTGCATCGGCCCCCAGAGCAGGTTGTTATACAGCTTGCCGTCAGCCGGCGCTGATTCGACCCTGATCTTTTCCCAGGGCACGTCCAGTTCCTCGGCCACCAGGGTCGGCAGACCGGTATTGACCCCTTGCCCCATTTCCAGATGCTTGACGATCACCGTCACGATGTCGTCAGGCGCGATCCGGATAAAGGCATTGGGCGCAAAGGGTTTGTCTGTGCCTTGGCCCGCCTTCATCCTGGCGGCGCCGCCGACAGGCAGGTAGAACGCGAGGGTGAGGCCGACGCCCAAGGTGGTGCCGGTTTTCAGGAACGCGCGCCGGCTCGGGTTAATGATTTTGTCCATGGCTCATCCCCTCATCGTTCTGGCAGCTTGATGCACCGCCGCGCGTATGCGCTGATAGGTGGCGCAGCGGCACAGGTTGCCGTCCAGCGCCGTGTCGATGTCGGCATCCGTCGGCTGGGGGTTGCCCGCGAGCAGCGCCGCCGCCGACATGATCTGCCCCGCCTGGCAGTAGCCGCATTGCGGCACGTCGAGCTTGACCCAGGCATCCTGCAGGGCTTTCACGGCCTTGCCCTGGGCGCCTTCGATGGTGGTGATCTTCTGCCCGGCGGCAGCGGAAACCGGCGTCATGCAGGCGCGAACCGGCGCCCCGTTCAGATGCACGGTGCAGGCGCCGCACTGGGCCATGCCGCAACCGAATTTGGTGCCGGTCAGGCCCAGATTGTCGCGCAGCACCCAGAGCAGCGGTGTGTCCGGTGTGGCATCGACGCTGCGCGGCGTGCCGTTGACGATAATAGGGATCATGCGTATTCCCTCCGTTACAGGTTGTATAGAAGATGGAAAATCGAGGATAGCGAGGCTGACGGGTAGCGCGTTACGTCATGAGTTCAAAATTAGTGAGTTCAAAGTTAGATTCTAGATAATTTGTCAGCGAATCGCCCAAGAGGCCCTGTAATCTGTAATCTGTAATCGCATACTAGGGCGTCCAACTCAGCGTACACTACGTTCTTTTCCGTTGCAGTCATCACGCAAGGTGATCAGAAGCATGCGCCCGAAGATGCCTCAGGAACTCGTCCAGCAACTGCTTTAGTGCGATCGCCTTGTCGGGATCAAAGCCCAGCCTTTTCTGCATCTCGGTTGGTATGCAGGCGCATTTCGATTTCAACGCACGGCCGTGCTCGGTCAAGGCGATCATCACGACACGCTCATCGCCCGAATCGCGTGTGCGGGTGATTACACCCTGCTGTTCGAGGCGCTTGAGCAGCGGCGTCAGCGTGTTCGAGTTAAGCAATGCCCGCTCGCCGATTTCGGTGACCGAACACGGCGTTTTTTCCCACAGGATTATCAGCACGATGTACTGCGGATAAGTCAACCCGTACCGTTCCAGCAACGGTTGATAAATGCGGGTCAGCAGTCGCGAGGCCGCATACAGTGGAAAACACAGTTGCTTGTCGAGATCCAGCAGCGTAGCCGTGTCGGGGGGCGTTGCGAGAGCTACCTTCATGTCATTCTCCGAGGGCTTCACAAATGGCACGCTCCAGTTTTTCCGGTTTCGTTACAGGCGCGAAGCGATTGAGCGGCGCGCCATCGCGGCCAATCAGAAACTTTGTGAAGTTCCATTTAACCGCCTTGCCGAGCACGCCGGGCAGTTGGTCTAGAAGATAACGGAAGATCGGGTGTGCGCCCGCGCCATTGACATCCACTTTCGCGAACACGGGGAAGGTCACGCCATAATTCTTCTCGCAGAAAGCGCCGATCTCTTCTTTCTTTCCCGGCTCCTGGGCGCCAAACTGGTTGCAGGGAAAGCCGAGCACGACCAGGCCCTTGTTGGCATACTTCTCGTGCAGTTTCTGCAGTCCTTCATACTGCGGCGTCAGGCCGCATTTGCTCGCGGTATTGACGACCAGAACCACCTTCCCGGCGTAGCGCTGCATAGGGATTTCCTCATCTTGCAGGCTCTTCGCTGAGAAGCGATGAAACGCGTTCATGGTGAACACTCCTTCTGAAAAAAGACGTGAATCAGACACGCCGCCGACATGCTGGATCAGATCATAACTAGATCGACAGCGATTATATCGCACAAGATATAATCGCTGTCGATTATTGTCAACATCTGATCGCGCGCTTTTAAGATTCGCAATTCGGGGGTGACGAGCCTATTGATCCGGTCGGATGAAGAAGATGCGGAATCGGAAGTGAACATACGGCCATTGACTATAGTCCTAACCCAAACTATATTGGTTCGCACTAGAACTACATGAAGGCATCCCATGGTCGAAGCCCCGTTTCTGCCGAGCCTGCGTGCGCTGGTACGCTGTTACCAGGCCTTCTCCACCCGTTCGGCGGCGCACCTGCGCACCCTCGGCCTTACGCCGCCCCAATTCGACATCGTCGCCACCCTGGGTAATACGCCGGGTATGACGCCCAAAGAGTTGGGCGAAAAAACTCTGATCACCAAGGGCACGCTGACCGGGGTGGTGGACCGGCTGGAGGAGAAAGGGCTCATCAGGCGCATTCCCAGCGCGCTGGATGGCCGCAGCCAGATCGTGCAGTTGACGAAAAAGGGCGAGCGCCTGTTCGACAAGGTATTCCCGGCGCATGTGGCGTATTTCAGCCGCGCTTTCGCGGATTGGAAAGCGGAAGACTACGCCCGCATCGAAGCCGCCTTGCATGACTTGCGCGCCGTTTTCGAGTCAAGTCGAATCAAGCAATAAACCCCGCCGCCGGGCAGTACACCCGTACCGCCTGTTGCCATCCAATTGGAGGAAAAATATGAGCCAGACACCCGATTCGAACATCACGCTTTTCTCGTCGATCCAGCTCGGCCCCTACGCGCTGAAAAACCGCATGGTGATGGCGCCGATGACGCGCAACCGCGCCGGCGCAGGCAACGCGCCGCAGCCGCTGAATGTGGAATACTACGTGCAGCGCGCCAGTGCCGGATTGATCATCACCGAAGGTTCGCAGGTCGCAGCGGAAGCGGTGGGTTATCCCGCGACGCCGGGCATCCACAGCGCCGAGCAAGTGGCAGGCTGGAAGAAAATCACCGACGCGGTGCATGCCCAGGGCGGCAGGATTTTCCTGCAGTTGTGGCATTGCGGACGCATTTCACACCCATCGCTGCTGCCCGGCGGCATGCTGCCGGTAGCGCCTTCGGCGATCAAGCCGTCCGGCCAGGCGGTCACCCCTGAGGGGATGAAGCCCTTCGAAACGCCGCATGCGCTGGCACTCTCGGGAATTCCGGGCATCATCGAGCAATTTCGCAGTGGCGCCAGGAACGCGCTTGATGCCGGTTTCGACGGCGTCGAAATCCACGGCGCCAACGGCTATTTGCCCGACCAGTTTTTGCGCGACGGCTCCAACCAGCGCAGCGACGCCTACGGCGGCTCGATTGCCAACCGCGCGCGCTTGATGCTGGAAGTGGTCGATGCGGTATGCGGCGTGTGGGGCGCGAATCGTGTCGGCATCCGCTTGTCGCCGTTGCAGCCGTTCAACGACATGCGCGATTCCAATCCCGAAGCGACGTTCGCCTACATTGTCGAACAGCTCAACCGCTTTGGGCTGGCTTATCTGCACGTCACCGAAATGGGCAAGGAGTCGCCCGGTGCCGCCGGCCCCGCGTTTGATTTGCAGAAGCTGCGCACAATCTGGCAAGGCGTGTACATGACCAACGGCGGCTATGACCTGGCGCGCGGCAATGCTGCGCTGGCTTTAGGTTTCGCCGACATGATCGCATTCGGCGTGCCGTTTCTGGCCAATCCGGATTTGCCAGCGCGCTACGCCAAATCGGCGCCGCTCAACGAACCCGACCCGGCGACGTTCTACGGCGGCGCCGAGCAGGGCTACACCGACTATCCGTTTCTCTTAGCTTAAGGAGGCAATACCATGAAACTCTATTACAGCCCGGGAGCCTGCTCCCTTTCCCCCCACATCGTGGCGATCGAGACTGGCGCACCCGTGGAACTGGTGCGCGTCGACCTCGGGACCGGCCAAACGGAAAGCGGCCAAGACTACCGCAAGATCAATCCGGACGGCTATGTGCCCGCCCTGGTTCTGGCGGACGGCGATGTGCTCACGGAAGGTCCGGCCATCGTGCAGTATCTGGCGGATCAGGCTGCGGAAAAGGGGCTCGCGCCGCCGCCCGGCAGCCGGGAGCGTTACCACCTCATGCAATGGCTGAACTTCATCTCTACCGAGTTGCATAAAACCTACGCAGCCCTGTTCGATCCGCGCGTCCAACCTGACTGCAAAGCCCTGTTCACGGAACGACTCACTCAGCGTTTCGCCCACGTCGCGGCGGTGCTGGAGACGCAGCCCTACCTCATGGGCGAGCGCTTCACCGTGGCGGACGCCTACCTCTTCACGGTGAGTTCCTGGGCCCCTTATGTCGGCTTCGATCTCTCGCCCTGGCCCGCGCTGACCGCCTATCAGGGCCGCGTGGCAGCGCGACCGGCGGTGCAGCAGGCGCTGGCCGAGGAAGGGCTGCTCAAGTAAACCGGATGGCCGCATGAATTCGGAGATGATCGCGGCTGCGCGCCAGCCCGTGCTGTTCATTCCGCACGGCGGCGGGCCCTGTTTTTTCATGGAATGGACCCTGGGGCCGCCGGATACCTGGGATCGCATGGCGGCCTGGCTGCGCGGCCTCGCCGCCACCCTGCCGAGCCGGCCCACCGCCGTGGTGGTGGTCTCCGCCCATTGGGAAGAAGACGCCTTCGCCGTGGCGCGCGCCGCCCATCCGCCGCTGATCTACGACTATTCCGGATTTCCCCAACACACCTATCGCCTCGCCTATCCGGCGCCCGGCGATCCAGCCTTGGCTGACCGGATCATCGCGCTGTTGACCGAGGCCGGTTTGCCTGCCCGCGCCGACGATCGTCGCGGCTTCGATCACGGTGTGTTCGTTCCCTTCAAGCTCATCTTTCCCGATGCCGATGTGCCGATCGTGCAGGTGTCCTTGCATCGAAGCCTGGATCCGGCCCTGCATATCGAGGCGGGTCGCGCACTGGCCCGGTTGCGGCAGGAGGGCGTATTGGTGGTGGGCAGCGGCATGAGCTTTCACAACATGCGCGGCTTCGGCGACCCGCGCTTCGCACCCGTCGCCGACGCGTTCGATGCCTGGCTCGTGGAAGCGCTTGGTCAGGCCGATGCCGACCGCCGACACGAGGCGCTCAAGGCTTGGGGGCAAGCGCCTGCTGCGCGTCTCGCTCATCCGCGCGAGGAGCACCTCCTGCCGCTGATGGTGGCGGCCGGGGTGGGCGAAGCAAGTGCCGGTGTACAGGTTCTAGTGGATCGCCCGATGGGGAATCGTGTCTCGGCCTTCCGCTTTGCCTAGACGGCGATAGCCTGGCCGGAGATGCGTCCGGCTTGCCGCGCGTCAGGACGCGCCCGATAAAAACAAGAGCAGGTCAACGCGAACGTGGTTTACTTCAAACCCAGCCCATCCAGAAAGTCCGTCACCGCCTTCACCATCGCGTCCTCCTTGCCGGCGAAGAAGTGATCCGTGTCCGGCACCACCACCTGCTTTCCGCTCACATTACCCTTGAGCGAGGCGCTCCGCTGCTTCGCGGTGGATAGCACCACCGGCAGGTCATGTGCGCCGTACAGGTCGAGCACCGGCGCCTTGATCCCGGCGTAGGTTTCCGTCCCACCCAAACCCAGAGCGGCCCACGCCTTGATATCGCCGGGGTTCTGCGCCATGAACGCATGGCTCATGCGCGAACCCATGCTGTGCGAGACGATGGCGATATTGCGGTAGCCCTTGCCCTTCAGATGGTTTGTCGCGATTCGCAGGCGTTCGACCGCCTCCGGATAAGTCGGCGGATAGGCTTCGGGCTGGGCATCCACCGCGAGGATGGGCATCTGGATCGAGAGCGTCGTGTAGCCGTGATCGGCCAATTGCTGGCGCAGGGTGCTGATCATCCCCCATTCCGGATGGACGCCGATGCCATGCACCACGATCAAGCCGGTCTTGGCGCCTGCCACTTCGGTATAGATACCCAGAAATTTATGCCCGTTCGCCTGTTCCAGATAGACCGGGTCGCCGACCACGATGCCCGGGGTGATTTCATCCGCCCATTTCTTTTCTCGCGCGTAATCCGAAACCGCAAATGCAGGAATCGATACGATCAGCAAGAGGGACATCAACCATGCACGCATTTCTGCTCCATTCATAGTCAGAATAACCGCCCTACACCTGGTCTGCGAGGGATTTGCGCAATACAACGTTCCGGTTTGCGCCAGCCTACCCTACCAAGAATCGATCCCCGTCGCATCGCTGGCGCAAGACAGCTGAGTAGCCTGACAACCTAGCTCCTGTCATTTGAGGCGGGCCAGAATATTGTCGATCGCCTTGCGCATTTCGTCCCAGGTCTTTTCCGCGCCCTCCTTCATATCTTCCCAGGCGCTATCGCCGCGCTGGCGTAACTCATGCAGCTTGTCCTGGGCCGCTGCACGCTTCGCCCGAAGGGCTTCCACCTGCGCCTCGATGTCATGGCGTAGATCGGCCTTTGCCTCCTTCGCCACCTTCATCAGGCTGTCGAGCTTTTTATCCCACTCGTCGAGCTGCATTTCGAGCTTTTCCTCGAACGCTTCCTTCACAGTCTTTTTTTCATCAGGCTCGCCAGAGCTTCGCAACAGAGCTTCGGTTTCAGCTTCAGCGTCCAGCCAGTCCGCCACCGGATCGCCGCCGTCGAATCCTCTTCGCTCGGCACGGTAATAGGCGGCTTCTGCAATCATGCAATGGCGTTGTTCTGGGGCATGTGCATGGTTGCCCTCCACGCGCGTCTCGTCAACAGAAACCGACTTATTGTCTTGCTCGTTCATGGTGCATCTCCTATCTAGTGATTCGTAAAATGCGGCGCAGTAAACCGCTCTTTGGTTGGCGATTCGAGTTGCAGGATCAAGAGAATTTTTATTAAATGAACGTTCATTAATCAACGTTTAGAATATAGGCAATATTCAATGGCGAAGCAAACTTTCAAGAATACGCGTGAAGAGATACTCGGGCTGTCGGTTCCGCTCTTCGCAACGACCGGATTTGACGGGGTTTCGATGCGTGATATTGCGGCTGCCGTGGGCGTGACGCCTGCCGCGCTCTACCATCACTTTTCAGACAAGGAGCAGCTCTATCTGGATGCGGTTGGACATGCATTCGAAGAAAAAGTGGGACCTTTGAAGTCCCTTCTCGACGGCGGAGGAAAACCCTGGGATCGGCTCGAAACATTCGTCGTCATGTTCACGCGCACGCTCTCCAAGGAGAAAGACTTTAGACGCCTGATGCAGTGGGTGCTGCTGGACAGCGATGAGCGGCGGCTACAAAGCCTGGTGGACTGTGTCTTTCGAGACCTGTTCACCGCACTGCGCAATCTTGCCGGTGAACTCGCCCCGAGCCATGACGCCCACCTGCTTGCCGTTTCGATAATTGGTCTGGTGATCTATCCCTTTGAAACCCAGTCGGTGCGACGTTTCCTGCCGGGCTACCAGCGCCAGCACGAAGACCCCGAGGTCATTGCGCGGCATGTCATTGACTTGCTACGCAACGGCCTTGGCGGAAGCAACGAGGAAAAATCTCAATAACACCCTGTCCAGGGCAAACGTGCGGCGCAGACGTAGCCTGCTCCATAACTGCAAGGAGAAGAAGCGATGAAACTGAAAAAATGGTTAATCCTGTCGGCACTGTTGGTCGGCGTAAGTGCACAGGCTGCGGAAGAACCCGCGGCAAAGGCAGTCGAAACGGCCAAGGTGTCCGTGCTGCAGAAAGCGGAGGAAGGTGCGCAGAAAGCGGCCGAGGAAGCCAAAGAGGCGACGCGCAAAGCCGCGGAAGCCGCCAAGCGGGCTGCTGAGAAGGCTGAGCAGGCCGTCAGTGACGCCTCGCAGGAAACTGCGGAAGCTGCCCGACAGGCGGCGCGGGAGGCCGAGGAAGCCGCCAAGCTGGCGGTACGCAAGACGGCGGAAGCCACCCGACAAGCAACCGCAGCCACCAAGGAAGCCGCACAGAAGGCCGAGGAAGCCGCTAAAAAAGCAGCCGTAGCCACCAGGGAAGCCGCACAGAAAGCCGGGGAAGCCGCCAAAAAGGCGGCCAAGTCGGGCAAGGAGGCTGCGCAGAAAGCGGCCGAAGCCACGCGGGACGCCGCACAGAAAGCCATGGAAGCCACCCGGGAGGCTGCCGACAAGGCGCTTGAGGCAACCAAGGAAACGGCTCGGAACGTCAAAGATGCCGTGACGAAGTAATCCTTGGTGGGCAGGCTGCCTGCTTCAACGCGGTGTCGGAAAGAGGGGATCGATAGGCCGGCTCCGTGGCTGCATGTCTTTGCCAGTCCGATAAATTTTCACAGCATTGCGCTTTCATTTTTTATTTTTATCACTGATCGAGAGGTATGCCATGTCTGAATCCAACACACCCAGTTCCACGACCAAAGACAAACTGATCGCCGACATAAAGCAGATTGTCGCCGATGCCGATGCGCTCTTGCAGGCTACTACCGATCAAGCCAGCGAGAAGGTCGCGGGCTTGCGCATCGGCCTTCGGAAAAACCTGAAGACGGCCCAAGGCCGACTTGCCGAGTTCGAGGCCACCGCCGTCGACAAAACCACGGAAGCCATCCGGGAGGCACTGCAAAAAATCTCGGAAGCGGCCAATCAAGCGACTGTAGCCACCATGGAAGCGGCGCAGAAGGCCGAGGAAGCGGCCAAAAAAGTGGCGGGGTCCGGTAAAGACGCGGCCCAGCACGCCGCAGAAGCCGCCAGGGATGCAGCCCAGAAAGCAGTTGCCGCCACCAGGGAGGCCGCCAACAAGGCACTGGATGCAATGCAGGATTGGATGCGATGACGGAAATGGCCCGGAAGGCCGCGACTCGCAGCGATGACGGCGAAGCAACTGATCCAGTTCGGGCGCGATACGCTGCTGCTGATCGCCATCGCCTATCTGTTTGTCTTCGACATCTATATGGCGGGCAGCGTCAGCATGCAGCTGAATCACGCCGTGGTGGTGGGGCATGATGCCGACCACAGCGCTGCCTCGCGCGAGCTCGTCTATCGCTTCCGCCCACCCTACTTCAAGCTGGGCGGCGAAGTGCTGGACAACCGCGAAGGACAGCGCCTGCTGGATCAGGGGCAAGCCTTGGTGGTGCTCGACATCCCGCCCGATTTCGAGCATGACATCAGGAAGGGGAAGCCGGTTGACGTGCAGGTGCAGGTGGATGCCAGCAATACCGTGCTGGGCTTTCTTGCCGCCAGCTACAGCGCGCAGATCATCGGCCAGTATGGTTTCGATCAGGCGCTCTCCCGCCTGGGCGTCACCGAGCGTTCGATACAGAACGTCCCCATGATCCAGAGCCAGCACCGCGTCTGGTACAACCCGAACCAGAGAGATGCCTGGTTCATGCCCATCGCCGAACTGCTCACCGTCATCACCATCATGGCCATCATGCTGCCCGCCGCCGCCGCCGTGCGCGAGAAGGAGCGCGGCACCATCGAACAGTTGCTGGTGTCTCCCCTGACGCCGATCCAGATCCTGCTGCCCAAGGTCATCGCCATGACCCTGGTGATTCTGCTGGGCACTGCGGTAAGCCTGTTCTTCGTGCTGCACGGGATGTTCGATGTGCCAATGAAGGGCAGCCTCGCGCTTTTCTTCGCCGTAACCACGCTCTACACCTTCACCACGGCGGGTCTGGGCCTCTACATCGCCACCCTGAGCCGTAACCTCGCCCAGGCGGCCATGCTCGCGATCCTCGTGCTGATGCCGATGATCTTTCTCTCCGGCGCCTGGACCCCGCCGGAAGCCATGCCCGCCGGGATGCGCACAGCGATGTTTCTCTCGCCGCTCTACTACTTCATCGAGATGGGCTACGGCATCCTGTTGAAAGGCGCGGGGCTGGATGTGCTGTGGGATTCGCTGCTGGGCTTGGCGCTGCTGGGGATGGTGATCTTCGGCTTCGGCGTCTGGCGCTTCAAGCGGCAGTTCGGATAAGAAAGGCTTCGATGGCGCAAAACCGCAATGCGAACAGCGCCACCGGCGCATCAAGCACCATGGTCGCCATGCTGTCCATTTTTTTCCTGCTCTATGGCGGGATGCATGCGTATGTCTTCGCCAAGCTAGAGGCCGCTCTGGGCCTTGCACTGGTCGGCGGTCTCGCCGTTGCGGCCTGGATGGCGCTGATGACCTTGTTGCCGCTCATCGTCTGGTGGCTGGAGCAACGCCAGTGGCATGCGCTGGTCTGGGTCGGCGCGTGGGTCGGCTATATCTGGATGGGTTTCATATTCCTGTTTTTCTGGATCGCGCTGGCATTCGACGTGCTCGGGCTGTTGGCAGCCTATGTCGGCACTGTGCTGCATTGGAATCCCGGCGCCTTGCGATTCACGGATTCATCCCTCTTTTACGCCACCACGGCCCTGGCATTAGGCGCAACCGTGTACGGCTATTTCGAGGCGCGTGTGGTCCGCGTGGAGCGCATCCGCCTGCGCACCACGAAGCTGCCGGCTGCTTTTGGCCCATCGAGCCCATTGAAGATTGTCCAGATCGCCGATGTGCACCTCGGCGATCTGATCGGCGCGCGCCAACTGCGCCGGATCGTGGCGCAAATACAAGCGCTTGATGCCGATCTGCTGGTTTCGACCGGCGACCTGGTCGATGGTCAGGGCGATCATCTGGACGGGCTGACCCGGCTGTTCCAGGAATTGCATCCGCGCTTCGGCAAGTTTGCCGTGACCGGCAACCACGAGTTCTTTGTCGGGGCTGACCGGGCGCTCGATTTCACGGCGCGCGCCGGCTTCACCGTCCTGCGCGGCGAAGCCGCATCGCTCGCGGGTGTGCTCACGATCGCCGGCGTGGACGATCCGGCCGGGAGATGGATGGGTGTGCCCGTCCGTACCGACGAGAAAGCACTATTGTCCGCATTACCGCGCGAGCGCTTTACCCTGCTGCTCAAACACCAGCCGGTAGTGGACCGCAACAGCCTGGGGCTTTTCGACCTGCAGCTTTCCGGCCACACCCACGGCGGGCAGATCTTTCCCTTCGGCCTGTTGGTACGCATAGCCTATCGGATGCGCAACGGCCTCACGTCGCTCACCCCTCACGGCCACCTGTACGTGAGCCGCGGTACCGGCACTTGGGGGCCGCCCATGCGGCTCGGTGCGCCGCCCGAACTTACGCTTATCGAGCTGGTGGGGGCTGGATGATGCTCAATATTTGCCTTGTCGCGGTTCCCGTACAGGAATCCGGGTTCACTTTTCCGGGGTTTGATGTTGGACCTGCCTTGTTCTCCATTCAAGCTCCCGACAGTGTGCAGACGACCATCTGGGGGATCCTGTCCGAATATGGCTTCGGCTTCGGTTCCGAGATAGTCATGATGGTGATTGCGATCGTCGTGGCGGCGGCAGCGATATATGTGATAACCAGAGACTGAGATATGCCAGGTTTGAAGTGTT
>JADMKH010000227.1 GCA_018780025.1 Thiobacillus sp. | reverse complement strand
CTCCGACCACTTGACCCCCAGTCAAGTGCGCTACCAGGCTGCGCTACGCCCCGATGAAGCCGACTATTCTAACAGAGGAGGCTTGCCCGGCGGAAGCCTGTCAGCCCAATATTTTCAGGATGGCGTCGATTTCCGCGCGCAGCTTGCCTACGTCCAGCACGCCAGAATCAGGCGATGTTTCAGGCGGCGCTTCCGCATCGTGTTCCAGGCGTTGCCGCGCGCCGCTGATGGTGAAACCTTCTTCGTACAGCAGCTCGCGGATGCGACGGATCAGCAGGACTTCGTGGTGCTGGTAGTAACGACGATTGCCGCGCCGCTTGACCGGGCGCAACTGGGTGAATTCCTGCTCCCAGTAACGCAGCACATGCGCTTTGACTGCACACAATTCCGACACTTCACCAATAGTGAAGTAGCGCTTGGCCGGAATCGGCGGGAGTTCACTCCGTGCTGGGCGTTCCAATTTGGGCGCCTTCGACTTGGGACTTGAGTTTCTGGCTGGCGTGGAAGGTCACCACGCGGCGCGCGGAAATCGGCATTTCTTCGCCTGTTTTGGGATTGCGGCCCGGACGCTGAGGCTTTTCGCGGCACTGAAAATTGCCGAAACCGGAGAGTTTGACGATATCGCCCTTTTCGAGCGACGAACGAATTTCGTCGAAAAAGGATTCGACGACATCCTTGGCTTCGCGTTTGTTCAAACCCACTTTTTCGAACAGAAGTTCGGCTAGATCCGCTTTGGTTAGAGTGGTCATGATTTTATTGTCAGGGATGGCTCGTGAATCAGGCGTCACGCACGCAAGCTGGCATTGCACTGACGGCGTGCAGTTTCGACCAGTTTTTGCACTGAATCTTCCACTTCCTGATCCGTTAATGTGCGTTGAGTATCTTGCATAACTACCCGGATAGCAAGGCTTTTTTGGTTTTCAGCCATGCCTTTTCCACGGTAATCATCGAATACGTCGATCGCGCGCACATGAGCCGGAGCAGCCTCGCGCAGCGCAGCCAGCAGTTCGCCGGCCGGGGTTTGAACGTCCAGCACAAACGCCAGATCGCGCCGCACCAGCGGGAAACGCGACACGGCCGCATGACGCGGCACCTCCCGCTGGGCGAGCACGTGCGCATCGATTTCGAACAGCATCGGCACTGAGGGCAAATCAAACGCCTGCACCAGACGCGGATGCAAAGCCCCCACCCAGCCCATCGCCCGGCCGTCATGCCACAGCTCGGCGCTCTGTCCCGGATGCAGTGCAGGATGGACACCCGGCCGCATATCGAGCGCATGACCAAACAGACGCTCGATGTCTCCCTTGAGATCAAAAAAATCGACGCGTCGCGCCGGCGCGCCCCATTGCTCCGGCAGCACCTCGCCGTAAATCAGGCCGCCGATTTTCATCGGTTGCGCCTTGAGCGACGCGTACACCCGCCCCAGTTCGAAAATGCGTACCCGTTCGTGCTGGCGGTTGAGGTTATGGCGCAGCGTTTCGATCAAGCCACCCCACAACGTGGTGCGCATTACCGACAACTGGCTGGCAATCGGATTGGCCAGGGGCAGCGGCCGGACGTCCGCATCCAGCGCCGCCTCCCACGCCGGATCGACAAAGCTGTAGGTGATGACCTCCTGATAATCCAGCCCCACCAGCATCTGGCGCAGGCTGTCGTCGGGCAGCACGGTTTCGTCCTGCGGCAGCATGCACGATGGCGCAGCCGGCGGCTGGGCTGGAATATTGTCGTAACCGAACAGGCGCACCGCCTCTTCGATCAGGTCTTCCTCGATGGCGAGGTCAAAGCGGAAACTCGGCGGGGTAACGATCAGTTTGTCGCCGTCGCGCTCGACCGCAGCACCCAGCGCGGTGAGATCGCGCACCACCTGCTCCGCGTCGAGTTCGACCCCGGCCAAGCGCTTGAGGCGCGCCAGACGCAGCGTAATCGGCGCGCGCTGCGGCAATGCGGCCACCGCCTCGGTGATCGGCCCGACCTGACCGCCGCAAATGTCGACCAGCAATTCCGTTGCGCGCTCCATCGCCAGTCGGGTGGCGCCGAAATCGACGCCGCGCTCGAAGCGGTGCGACGAATCGGTGGACAGCCCCAGCCGACGCGCCCGTCCGGCAATCGCTGCGGGGGCGAAGAAAGCCGCTTCAAGGAACACATCGACAGTGAAACGCTCCACGCTGGTCGGCAGCCCGCCCATGATCCCGGCCAGCGCCACCGGCCCGCTGGCATCGGCAACCACCAGCATGTCGGGGGCCAACTCGACGGTCTGGCCATTCAGCAGTGCCAGTTGCTCGCCCGCGCGCGCCATCCGCACCTCAATGCCGCCATTCAGGCGCGACAAGGCGAAGGCATGCATCGGCTGACCGAGTTCAAGCAGCACATAGTTGGTGATATCGACCGGCGCCAGCAGCGGACGGATGCCGCTGCGCTCCAGCCGCTCCGCCATCCAGCGCGGCGTGGTCGCCTGCGCATTGATGCCGCGCACCACGCGCCCCAGATAGAGCGGGCAGGCTTCGCTGGCCGACACCTGCACCGGCACCCTGTCCTGAATGCGGGTTTCGACTGCGTGAATCTGCGGCAGCCGCACCTCGGCACCCGTAATCGCGCCGACTTCGCGCGCCAAACCCTGCATCGACAGGCAGTCTGCGCGGTTGGGCGTGAGTTTCAGCGTGATGAGGGTGTCGTCCAGATTGAGCCAGCTGCGGAAATCCTCGCCCACCGGCGCATC
>JADMKH010000215.1 GCA_018780025.1 Thiobacillus sp. | reverse complement strand
CCAGGCGGGGGTCGCGTCGCCCAAGCTGGCGCGTTTTTCTGCCAATCACAATCTGGTCGGCGGCGAATTCTGGGCCGGCATCCCCGGCACGGTCGGCGGCGCGATTGCGATGAACGCCGGCTGTTACGGCAGCGAAACCTGGGACAAGCTGGTGCAGGTGCAAACCCTGGATCGTCAGGGACAGTTGAATGAGCGCTTGCCGGACGAGTACGTGATCGGCTATCGGCATGTGGCGCTCAAGCACGCGGAGCCGGAATGGTTTATTGGCGGCTGGTTCCGGCTGGCGCGCGGTGATGGCGCCGCCTCGCGCGACACGATCAAGACCCTGCTGAAGCAGCGCATCGAATCGCAGCCGCTGAATGTGCCCAACGCCGGGTCGGTGTTCCGCAATCCGCCGGGCGATCACGCGGCCCGGTTGATCGAGCGTTGCGGGCTTAAAGGATTTCGGATTGGCGATGCCCAGGTGTCGGAAAAGCACGCCAACTTTATCGTCAATGTGGGCAATGCCACCGCAGCCGATATCGAGCGCCTGATTGAACATGTGGAAGGCAGCGTGGAAGCGCGCACCAACGTGCGGCTGATACGCGAAGTCAGAATTATTGGAGAGCGGCAGTGAATCAAGAAAGTCCGGCGAAACGGTTTGGCAAGGTCGCCGTCATGCTAGGGGGAACATCGGCCGAACGCCCGGTGTCGCTGAACAGCGGCGCGGCCGTGCTGGCAGCGCTGACCCGCCAAGGGGTCGACGCACATCCCTTCGACCCGGCCAATCGCAATCTCGGCGACCTGATAGCCGGCGAGTTTGATCGCGTGTTCATTGCCTTGCATGGTCGTTACGGTGAAGACGGCTGCATGCAGGGCGCGCTTGAGTTGCTGGGCATTCCCTACACCGGAAGCGGCGTCATGGCTTCGGCATTGGGCATGGACAAATGGCGCACCAAATTGCTGTGGCGCGCCGCCGGCCTGCCCACGGCCGACTGGGAAATACTCAATGCTGAAAGCGACTTTGCCGCGGTGGAAAAGAAACTCGGCCTGCCGATTTTTGTGAAGCCTGCGCGTGAAGGGTCCAGCATCGGCATGAGCAAGGTAACCGAGCCCGGCACCCTAAAAGCCGCTTATGAAAAAGCCGCGGAGTACGACCCGCTGGTGCTGGCCGAAAAGTTTATCGACGGTGCCGAATTCACGGTCGGCATTCTGGGCGATACCGCATTGCCGCTGATTCGTCTGGAACCGGCCAAGGACAAGGACTTTTACGATTTCGAAGCCAAGTACCTGCGCAACGACACCCAGTACCAGTGTCCGGCCGGCCTGCTCGATTCGCAGGAAATGGCGTTGCGGCAACTGGCGCTGGATGCGTTTCGCCTGATCGGCGGGCGCGGCTGGGGCCGCGTGGACATCATGCTGGACAGCCTCGGCAATCCCTATTTGCTGGAAGCGAATACCGCCCCCGGCATGACCGATCACAGCCTGGTGCCGATGGCCGCCCGCGTGGCCGGGGTGGATTTCAATTCGCTGTGTGTGCGGATTCTGGAGCAGACACTGGCATGAGTACCCCAGCCGAACTCGCCGCTCACCCGATGTGTCAGCTCGCACGCGTGCTGACCTGGGGCGCGCTGGGTCTATTGGCCTATGGCGTGGTTAATTGGGTGGCAGCGCAACCCTTGTTTGCCCTGCATAACATTGAAGTGAAAACGCCGACGGCGCATGTGACCGAAGCGCAAATCCGGCTGGTGGCCGAACGCCGGGTGCGCGGCACTTTCTTTACCGTCGATCTCGAAAGCGTACGCAGCAGTCTGGAAAAATTGCCGTGGGTTCGCGAGGCGCGGGTGGAACGGCGTTGGCCCGATACCCTGGTCGTATCCCTGGTAGAGCATGTGCCGCTGGCACGCTGGAACGATAACGCGCTGGTGAGCGAGGCCGGCGAGGTGTTCGTCGCGGCACTGAGCCAGCCCTTGCCCCGTCTGTCCGGGCCCGAAGACAGCAGCATCGAAGTGGTGGCGGCTTACCGCAGCTATCAGGCCGCCTTGACGCCCCTGGGCATGACGATCGACGAGTTGCGCCTGTCGCCGCGCCGGGCGTGGCGCCTGCGCCTGGACACCGGCATGCAGATTGCACTGGGCCGCGAACAGGCCAACGTTCGCCTGGCCCGTTTTGTTGCGTTTTACCCGCGCGTGTTTGCCGCGCCGCTTGTTGCAAACACGGCGGAAACCCCTATTGAAACCGCCCCCCCTGTACACCCCGTTACGGTCGACCTGCGTTACCCCGACGGTTTCGCTGTACGGATGCCCAACGGCGCATCTCCATTCAAACCGAGTACATCATGAGTAAGCCCAGAGACCCCAAAAACCTGGTTGTCGGTCTTGACATCGGCACTTCCAAAATCGTCTGCATCGTGGCTGAAATCAACGATGAAGACGAACTGGACATCATCGGCATGGGCACAAGTCCGTCGCGCGGCCTGCGGCGCGGGGTGGTGGTCAACATCGAAGCGACCGTCAACGCCATCCAGCGCGCGCTGGAAGAAGCCGAGCTGATGGCCGACTGCAAGATTCGCGAGGTGTATACCGGCATCGCCGGCAGCCACATCAAGAGCTTCAACTCGCACGGCATGTTCGCCATCAAGGACAAGGAAATCAGCCAGATGGACGTCGACCGCGTGGTGGAAACCGCGCGCGCGGTCAACATCCCGACCGACCAGCAGATCCTGCACACCATCCCGC
>JADMKH010000231.1:8992-23242 GCA_018780025.1 Thiobacillus sp. | reverse complement strand
ATCTGTTCGATGAATTCCTTGACCTCGCGGCCGCGTTCGCCGATCAGGCCGACCACGATGACGTCGGCACTGGTGTAGCGGGCCATCATGCCCAGCAGCACGCTTTTGCCCACGCCGGATCCGGCGAACAGGCCCATGCGCTGGCCGCGGCCCACTGTCAGCATGCTGTTGATCGCGCGCACGCCCACGTCAAGTATGTCGGTGATCGGCGCACGCGACAGCGGATTGGCTGCGCGGGTGCTAAGGGGTGCGGTGGCGTTGGATTGCACGGGCCCAAGACTGTCCAGCGGCCGGCCGCTGCTGTCGAGTACACGCCCCAGCAGGCCGTCGCCGACCGGCAGATGGCGGCTGCGGTCACTCGGCCGGCGGCGCGGGTGGTTGACCTGACCCAGGCCGGGCAGGGTGGGAATGACTTCAACCGGAAATACGCGCGCGCCGGGCACGATGCCCTCGACATCGCTTTGCGGCATCAGAAACAGACGGTCTCCCGAGAACCCTACCACTTCGGCTTCCAGTTGCGATCCATTCGGCAGGGGGACCGTGCAGGCACTGCCTACCGCCAGCTTCAGTCCAACGGCCTCCATCACCAGGCCGGCCACGCGGGTCACGCGGCCTGATACCAGCATCGGCTCTGCAATCGCCAGTAATTCGCCGCAGTCCTGCAGATAGGCTTTCCAGCGGGTGCTGTGGGTTTGTGCATTCATGCTGTCACAAGCCAGGATGAGTCCTTGCCCAACGCGGTTGTCAGTCGCTGCCAGCGGGTGGCGAGGGAGGCATCGATTTGATTGTGGGCGGTGTCTACCCGGCAGCTTCCGGGTTCGAGCTGCGTATCGCTTGCGATTTGCCAGCCCGTTTTCGTGAGTTCATCGCCAATTTTGTCCTGAACCAGCAACATGTCGTCCGGGTTCAGGTACAGCAGGGCAGGTTGATGCAGCGCCGGCAAATAGCGAACGGCTTCCCTGACGATGGGGATAACGAGTTCGGGATTGATCGTCAGCGAGGTTTTAAGCAGTGCGCGGGCGAAATCGAGGGATAAATCCAGGACTTGCTCCGAGATGGATTCATCTGCCTTTATGACCTCGGCCGAAAAGGTGTCGGCAAGCGTTTGCAGTCTGGCGGTTTCGCGGGCGGCGGCTTCGCGCCCTTCGGCAAGCCCTTTTTCCCAGCCTTCTGCATGGCCGGTATCGTAGCCTTCCTGGCGGGCCTGCTCCTCGATCGCGGAAATTGTTTCGATGGTGGGCAGGGTGACGCCGACCGCACTTGAGTCTGTTACGGAATTCAGGTTTGTATCGAAGTCCGTCAACTCCCAGGGCTGGCAGGCAGGCTGATCTTCCTTGAGGATGACACAGCTAGACATAGGCTTCTTCGCCTTTGGCACCCAGCGAGATCTGACCTTCCTCGGCCAGACGGCGGATGACATTCAGAATTTCACGTTGTTGCGCTTCCACCTCGGACAAACGCACCGGGCCTTTGGATTCGAGATCCTCGCGCATCATTTCAGCAGCGCGCTGCGACATGTTCTTGAAGATTTTTTCGCGCATTTCTTCCGATGCACCCTTGAGTGCAATGATGAGCGAATCGGATTGCACTTCGCGCAGCAGCAGCTGGATGCCGCGGTCCTCGATTTCCATGATGTTGTCGAATACGAACATCTGGTCCATGATTTTCTGGGCCATGTCGGGGTCGTAGCCTTTGAAGTACTCCATAGCCGAAGACTCGTAATCGCCGCTCATGAAGTTGAGAATGTCGGCCGCGGCGCGGATACCGCCCATGGGCTGTTTTTTCATGACATCGCTGCCGGATAACAGTTTGGTCAGCACGTCGTTCAATTCGCGCAGCGCGGTCGGCTGCACCCCGCTTAGCGTGGCGATACGCAGCAAGACGTCATTGCGCAGCCGTTCCGTAAAGCAGGACAGCACTTCACAGGCCTGGTCACGCTCAAGGTGAACCAGAATGGTGGAGATGGTTTGGGGGTGTTCGTTGTGGATCAGGTCCGCCACGGATTCGGCATCCATCCATTTCAGGCTTTCGATACCGCTGGCGTCGCCGCCGCCACCCAGAATCCGGCTCAACAGGGAGGAAGCCTTGTCGTCGCCCAGCGCCTTGGTGAGCACGCTGCGGATATATTCGTCTGAATCCAGGCCGAGTTTGGAACTCTGGCCTGCAATCTGGTTGAAGTCCTGCAGTACATTCTCCACGTCTTCGTGTTGGATGGATTTCATGCTGGTCATGGCTTCACCCAGCTTTTGAACTTCGCGCGGGCCGAGAAATTTCATCACCTCGGAGGCACCTTCCTCGCCCAGTGCCAGCATCAGGATCGCGCCCTTGGTCACGCCGTTATGCTCACTCATTGCTGCTCACCCAGGTTTTTACAATGTTGGCGACCACGCGTGGGTCTTCGGTAGCCAGTTTTTGTGCGCGCGACAGATTGTCCTGGTAGGTGCCTGGGGTATTGGAAAGTGCCATCAGCTCGCCATTGGCAGACAACTGCGGCTCCATGGTCGATGTTTCGGCCAGGGCAGGCAGCGCAGGCGCCTCAGTGAGTTTTTTCAGCATGGGTTTGAGCATGCGCAGATACAGAATCAACAGCACCAGTGCCATCAACAGATACTTGCCGATGTCTTTAGCCAGCTGGAGGTTGCCGGGCTCTTTCCACAACGGCACTTCAGGAATCACGTCCTGCTCGGCGGTGGCGAAGGGGGTGTTGACCACGTTGACCGTGTCGCCGCGTTCCTGGTTATAGCCCATGGCTTCCTTGACCAGATTGGTGATCTGGGTGGTTTCAGCTTCGGTCAAGGGCGTCATCTTCACCTTGCCGGTCTTGTCGATCGATTTTTTGAAGTTGACGACGACTGCAACCGACAGACGCTTCAGTCCGCCCCCGCCTTGCTGGACGTATTGGATGGTTTTGTCGACTTCGTAGTTGACCGTCGCATCTTTACGGGTGTTGGCGCTTGCGTTTGCATTGGCGGCGGGCGCAGCGTCTTTGCCCTGAGCAACAAGGGGTGCGGAAGTGGGCGCGGGGGGCTGGTTGGAAAGAGCGCCAGGCACCCCTCCGGCATTGCCTGCGCCATTCAGCGATTCACTGGTTTGCTGGCTGCGGATGACCATCGCGTCGGGCGTCTGGTTCGGCTTGTAGGATTCAACCGCCTGCTCGGTGCGCGAGAAATCGACGTCGGCGGTTGCTTCTGCGCGCACATTGGTGGGACCCACGATGGGCGAGATGATGGACTCGATGCGTCTGACGACGTTTTGCTGGAGATCCTGTACGTATTTGATCTGGCTGGGGTCCATGCCGTTGAGACTGGCCGTTTTGCTGGTATCGGACAGCAGGTTGCCGTTCTGGTCGACGATGGTGACGTTTTTGGTGGGCAGATCGGGCACGCTGCTGGCGACCAGATGCACGATGGCGCTGACCTGCTGGGTATCCAGCGTGCGGCCGGGGTGCAGGTTAAGCAACACCGAAGCGGTGGGGGCCTTCTGCTCCGACACAAAAATCGTATCCTTGGGCATGGCCAGGTGCACACGTGCAGCCTGCACCGACGCAACGGATTCGATGGAACGCGCCAGCTCGCCTTCCATGGCGCGCTGGAAATTGACCCGCTCAATAAACTGGGAGGAGCCCAGTTTCTGGTTTTCCATCAGCTCGAAGCCGACATTTCCGCCTTTGGGCAAGCCTTGCGAGGCCAGCTTCAGGCGCGCGTCGTGAACCACGTTGGCCGGAACCAGGACAGCACCGCCGCCCTCGGCATACTTATAGGGGATGTTCATTTTTTCGAGCTCGGCGACAATCGCACCGCCATCCCGATCGCTGAAATTAGAGAACAGCACCCGATACTCGGGTTTTTGTCCCCACATCCAGACTGCGCCCATGATGGCGACAATCGCCGCCACGCCCAGCATCAGCATGATTTTTCGCCCGCCCGTGGTCTGGGTGAATTCCATGACGTTGGCTGGAACGACCATTTGACCTGCTACCGCCATAATTCTGCTCCCATCGTTGTGGCGTCATGGGCTGCCTTGTTTCCATTTTCCGATTTCACGTTATTGCCCCCACGAGAATGTCGCTATGAGACCGAATTATCGGCATGGCGCCGGTTTTCAATCGGGGGAATAACAGCCCGTTTCAGCCTTTTATCGACCTTATGGCTTGCATGGAGGCTGATAAGGTGGGCACGTGGAAAACCGCCTGTCCGGCGGACGGATCAGTAAAGGAGGTCACGATGAGCGTAGGCATGATCGATACCGGCAGGATCGAAGCAATGGTGGCGCAATTAAAGGCGTCGGCAGCACGTGCAAACCCTGCCAGTGAAAATCCCCTGCAAACCAGGCAGGCAACGGATGCAGGCGGCTTTCAGTCGGTTCTCAAGTCCTCGCTCGACCAGGTCAATACCATGCAGCAGCAGTCGAGTCAGCTGGCCCAGCGCTTCGAAATGGGCGACACCACCGTCAGCCTCTCGGACGCGATGATTGCATTGCAGAAATCCAGCATCGCGCTTCAACAGACGGTGCAAGTACGGAACAAGCTCGTGTCCGCGTATCAGGAAATCATGAGCATGGGCGTCTAAAGCCCGGTTAGGAATGCAACAGGCCGGATGCCGGTTGCATTCCTGCGCAGGATTTTTTAATCAAGCTTTAGCGCTTTGCGCAACGCGCTTGCCAGGTCTTCTGCCACGAACTTCGCCACGTAAGCATCCGCGCCCACTTTTTTGACGTGCGTTTCGTTGGCCGTACCGGTCAGGGAGGAGTGAATGACCACAGGAATCGCGCTGAAGCGCGGGTCCTGCTTGATGTTGCGGGTCAGGGTGAAACCGTCCATCTCGGGCATTTCCAGGTCGGTCAGCACCAGGGCGATCTTGTCGCCCACGGTTTTTCCTTCAGCATCTGCCTTGTCGGAGATAGCCTGCAGCAGATCCCAGGCTTCCTTGCCCGTTTTGCACATGATGTAAGGCAGGCCCATGGTGGTGAGTCCATCTTCGATCATGGTGCGTGCGATGAGCGAATCGTCCGCTGCCAGGATGACGGTGCCAGGCTTGATTGTTACCTTGGGGCCGATGCGCGCGGGATCGATGTCAGGGTCGTTCGACGGCATCACCTGACGCAGGATGGTTTCGACGTCGAGAATCTGTGCCAGCCGGTCGCTATTGTCGCCATCCAGCCGGGCGAGGCTGGTGACCATGCCGCTGGCACCATTGTTTTCAGCCGACAGCACCTGGCGCCAGTCGAGACGCACGATATCCTCCACAGACTCGACGGCAAAGGCCTGGGTGCTGCGGGCGTACTCGGTAATCAACAGGATATTCAGCCCGGTGCTGGGCTTGCACCCGGCAACCGCCGGCAAGTCGATGACCGGAAGGATCTGGCCGCGCAAATCGACCACTCCCATCATGTGGGGCGGCGATCCTGCGACCGCGGTGATCACGGGCATCGGAATGATCTCTCTGACCTTGAATACATTGATGCCGAAAAGTTCGGAGCGGTTGAGTTGCGGGTCGTTGCCCAAGCGAAACAGCAACAGCTCCAGTTTGTTGGAACTGGTCAGGTTGGTGCGTTCGTCAATTTCCTGCTGGATCGTTTGCATGGTGGGCGTCTCCGTGATGCATTTCTAGGTGGGGTGCCGATGCGCTTTAAAGGCTGTCGCGTCGTACACGTTCAATATTCATGACAAAGCGTTGCAGCATGGCCGCCATGTCGTTGGGCAAATCGATGAATTTGCAGCCCAGGCGGGTCTGAAACGCGCCGTTGAGGAGGCGGATTTGCGCCGAATTGCGTACTTCAAGCGAAGTAATGACGACATTGGCGTCAGGCAGCAGCAGGCGGCAGGCCGGCAGGATTTTCCCGGGCTTGGTGTCCAGTCGCCCCCCGGATTCCGCTATGGCGACGCCGCCGCAGCCGATATCCATGATGTGCGCGGTGATCGGCTCAGGATAGTCTTCCGATGTTGACGGCACGATGCATTTGATCGGTCGGGTGATCGGCAGCGGCACCCTGAAGTGTTCGCGCCGTTGCAGCCGGATCAGCGATTGCGGGATGGGCATACGCAGCGCCGGCATTTTTTCGTATTCGCACAAGCTCACCGGGCCGGTGGAAAACGTAATAGACACGCCATCGAGCTGGGTAATGAATTCCGCGCCCTTGCCGGACATCAGCTCGTGGTTGAGGGCGTCGCCCCGGGCACTGTCCAGAATCAGGGTGTTATCTGACTTGTTCACTGCAATGATCGACGTGACAACGATTTGCCGGCTGCCGGGTATATCCAGGTTGACCAACAGGTTGCGTTTTTGAATTGCGCTCAGCAGAAACAGAATTTCCGTGCTTGTGTTCACAGTACAACGCGCCCTCACGTCGTCGCGATCCGGGGGGGGAGTAAGGGTGTGTATAGATGAAGTAGGCATTGACTAAGCGCTAGGGTTCGGCATGGCCGGTTTGTCGGTTTCTTCCAGGTGGTAAAGCCAGGCCAGCAGTTCGGCCACAGCAATGTAGAGCTGCGGCGGGATGTGGCTGTCGAGGTCGATCTGCATCAGCAGCGCCAGCAGTTCACGCGACTCATGCACGTAGACGCCCGACGCCTGGGCTTTTTCAATAATTGTTTCGGCCACAATGCCGCGCCCTTTGGCGACCACGCGCGGTGCGGCATCGCCCCCGCGATAGGCGATGGCTGCGGCAGCGCGTTGTTTGTCATGCACCGGCATCGTGTTCCACCTTCATGCTGTGCAATCTGCACCCGGCGGCAGCCAACTGTTCAGCAAGTTGCTGCTGGTGCTGCTGCAACAGGGGCGCGGTGTCGGCCTGCTCCGGCACCATCCGGATGCTGAATGCCTGCTGCGCATCAAGCCTGATATAGACGTTCAGCGTGCCGAGATGCGGCAGCGTCAGCTTGAGATGGGATTCCCAGCCGTCCTTTTCTCCGTGTGCAGAGGCCGTATTCGGGTCATCGCTTTGTGGCTCGACGCCTTGCCTGATTTGCCATTGCAGCGTGTGTCCCGGCCACAACTCGCCGCGCCAGGCCAATTGAGGCGATTCCAGTACCTGCAACTGCTGTGTCAGCAGCGTGTGCATGGGGTTGACCAGCTTTGGGTCGGCTCCGCCCTTGGCATCGGTCAAGGCAAGCGCCATGGCGGAACGCGCAGTTTCGGCTGCCTGCCGGTTTTGGGGTTCCTGCAGCAGGCCGTCCAGGGTGTCCTGGCCGGCAACCCAGTTGGCCAGATGCGATTCATAAAACAGGCCGCTGCGAACCAGTGCGGTGCGCAGCGCCAGCGCCAGTTCGGCGGGGACGGCGGTTGCCTGGGCCAGCAGCGGGCCGGGGGGCGAAAGGGTGGGCAATGCACGTTCTGGAACGCGCTGCATGATGTCGCTCAGCATGCGTGCGGTTTTGCTTAATTGCGGCGCGTCGGTGACAGCGGTTTCGGGTGTTTCCAGCATGAAAACCGGTTGCGGCATGTGGCCTGCGAAACGCAATCGCAGGGTATCGCCTGCTACTACCGTGTTAGGCAGACGCATGGCAACACTTTGTCCACCGACTTCGACCAGTGAAACGCCATTGCTGAGACTTTTGACCAGCCCCGTCAGGGTCTGGCCGATTTTCAGGTGTTCAAATGCCGCCCGCGGCGCGGCCTGGTCGCGTTCAGTGCTGTCCAGAACAGGCTGGACAGCCAGAATTTTAGACAAGGCCTGATTGGAAAACATGAGGCGGTGGTCTTAGAGCCGCTGCGACCCGTAAGCCTGAACGCTGCGCTGGCCTGTTTGTGCCATGTGCAGGCGATTCTGAAGCTCGTGCAGACGCGGCTCAGTCAAGGCGCGGATTTTTGCATCGTTTTGCAGGATGGTGCGAATGATTGAAATTTTGGTGCGCTGTTCGTTCTCGTTGAGCGGTACCGGCGTGGCTTGCATCAAGCTGCCCACATACCCCTGGCAGCGTTGTTCCAGCGCGGCAAGATTGTCCCATTCGCCCTGGCTTGCCGCATTCAGCATGGTGCCGGTGAGCTCGGACAGCGATTTATAGGTAGTGATGATTTCGTTGCTGGTCATGACAGTCTCCGATTCAGGCTGCGATAGAGTGAGAGGATTGAGGCGCGGGGCGACCTGCGGTGCCGATTTGCTTCCAGGCATCGTGCAGTTCGCGCAGCAGGCCCAGCACCTCATCCAGTGGCGCGACCTGATTGTTGATATGGGCAAGCATGAGACGTTTGTTCATGTAGGCGTACAACTCATCCAGCTGCAGCGCGATGTCGCCGCCCTGCTGGAGGTCGAGCGCGGCGTGCAGCCCATCCAGGATAATGCTGCTGGCCTTGGTAATGGCGGCGGATTTCCTGGCAAGGTCGCCTTCGTTCATGTGCTTGATTGCCATCCGCACTGACAGTTCGGCCCCTTCGAACAGCATCAGGATAAGTTGGTGCGGGCTGGCTGCGACCACGCCGGTTTCCAGACCAACGTTGGCATAGGCATGGGCGCCGCCGCGTGAATTCGGATACATGGTTTTTCCTTATCGGTTGTTCTGGATGCTGGGCAGGTTGGCCAGTTGCTGGGTCAGAAAAGAACTGGTTCTGTTCATGTTGCTGAGCATGGAGTCCAACGCGGTAAACTGGGCGCGATAGCGTTTCTCCGTGCTGGCAAGACGGCGAATAAAAGCATCGCGCTGATCGCCGATGCTTTCGATGGAACGATTGATTCCCTCGGTTCGGCTGGATAGGGGGCCGGCACTTGACAGCAGGGTTCCCGTTAACCCTTCAAGTTGATTGGCATAACCCCTGGAAAAGTTGACCGTGCCGCGCGCCCCCGTGCCGCCACCGGTGATTTGCAGTTTCAACCCCGCCGAACTATTTCCGGTCGCGGCGGCCAGGTATTGCCCGGAACCCGTCGCGCTCACGCCGTTGATGCTACCCGCCACGTCCACGCCATCCGTGCCGGCCTTCACCTCGATGCCCGTTTTCGTCAAGGTGTCGGTGTCCACGGACGTCACCTCAGCCTTTGATGCCGCGCCGTAGCGGCTGGAGGTGAAGAGGAACTTCTTGTTGGTGGCGTCGTAGTCGACCTTGACCGTCACGCCCGCGTTGCGCAGAGCGCTGTCGCCGTTGATCTGGGTCTGAATTTCTTTTGCGAGATCCGCCACCTTGTAAGTCCCCTGGGTGAGGCTCAGCGTGGCGGACTGCACCCCGTCTATTTTCAGGGCGAGATTGTCGCTGGCGGCATCGATGACGATGTCCGTGCCGGCGATGGCGCCCCCCGTGTATTTGGCCTGGGTGGCCATTTGGGAAATGTTGACCTCGAATTTCCCCGGTTTGGTGTCGGCGGTCGCGGCGCTGTATTTGACGGCGCTATCGGACGGTCTGCCGACCACCGCGAATACATCGGCGATGTCGTTGTAGCTGGTGTCGATGGCCTTTTGCAGCTTGGCGGCGTCCACCGCGATGGAACCGTCTTTTTGAAACGCAATCCCGATGTCGCTCAGCGTGGCGAATTTCCCGCCCACGGCGGCCACCGCCGAATTGAGCACACCCCTGAGTTGCGAAGCTATCGTCCGGGCGGACGCGTCGCCTTGCAAGGGGCCAGCCTGTTGGGTTTTCGGGTCGTACGCCGTCAGATCCTTGAGCGTTTTGACGGCACTGTTGTATGCCTTGACAAAGGCATCAGCGGAATTCCTGACTATCCCCGTATCGCGTTCCACCGTCAGCTTGGTCGCGGCGCCGACCTTGGTCAGGTTGAGCGTCACGCCCTCGATGGCGTCCTTGATGGTATTGCTTGCCTTGGTCAGGGTGACGCCGTCGACCACCACCTTGGCATCCGCCGCCGCCGTGCTTTCGCTCAGATTCTTGCCAGAGCCGGCCGCTGCAGTCGGGTCATAGGCCAACTGCGACAGCCCCGCGTCGTTGGTGTTGTTGCCGTCGTCGTCCTTGACCAGGATTCTGAGGCTGTTGACGGTGCCGGTATCGCTGGACGTCACCACGAGCTTGTTGGTGCTGCCGTCGTTGACGATGGAGGCCGTCACCCCGGCGTTCGCTTCATTGATGGCGTCGCGTATTCCCGCCAGCGACTGCTTGCTGCTGTCGATGGCAATGGAACGCGCCGGTTTGTCCGCATTCAGACTAAAAGTGTTGGCGCCGGAATCGTAAGTGCCGAACTGAATCTGGAGCGTGCCCGTGCCCACGGTGTCCGTGGTGTTGGTGAAGCCCTTGGAGGCCAATTTCTGGCTTACGGCGAGTTGCTTGACTTCAAGCGTGTAATTGCCTAGGGCCGCGGTCTTTTCCGCGGTCGCGCTGAACAGCGTGGTGTCCGCGGACGTGGCGGTGACCCGCTGAAATTTGGCGCTATCGTTCAGATTCCGCGCCGCGCTCTGGAAGGAGGCCAGGCTTCCCTTCAGGTTTCCATAGGCGGAGAGTTTTATCTGATAGGTCGCCTCTTTTCTGTTCAGGGCGGCCAGCGGCTGGCGTTCAGCCGCCATCAACTGCCCGACGATGCTGTTGACGTCGAGACCTGATCCGATACCGGGCGATGAAATCATTTTCGTCTCCTCAGGCTTCGCGGTTGATCAGCAGACCCTGCATGCGGTCGATGGACTTGGATATGGCCAGTATTTCCTCGCTGGGAAACTGGCGGAGAATTTCGTCGGTTGCGGTGTCGACCATCTTGACGACGGTGCGGCCGGTGTCCTGGTCGAGCGAGAACTGGATGCTGGTTGAAACGGACTGCGCATACGCATTGGCCGATTGAATGGCGGCAGCCACCGCTTCCTGGGTGACGGGTTGCGCGGGCGGGAAAACGGGACTGTCCTGCGCGGCACGCTGCGCGGGCGTAATCGGGGCGGGAGCTTGCCGAATTGCGGCAAGGTCAACTGAATCGACTTTTTCAATAGACATAATTTTTCTCCTTATCTAGCGGCGAAGGCGGAGCCGGGCTTTTGCCTGGCCCCGCCGATTCGCCCAGGCGCCTGTTCAGTACTTAACGCAACAGCGAGAGCACGTTGTTCGGCAGCGAGTTGGCCTGCGCCAGCATCGCGGTACCGGCTTGTTGCAGGATTTGACCCCGTGTCAACATCGCGGTCTCGGCTGCGAAATCCGCATCCTTGATTCGGCTGCGCGCACCGCTCAGGTTCTCCGAAGTGGTTTGCAGGTTCGAGATGGTCGAATCAAAGCGGCTCTGCACCGCACCCAGCTTGGCGCGGTTCGAGTTGACCGAGGTCAGCGCAGCGTCCGCGGCGAGAATGGCCGCATTGGCGCCAGCTACGGACGAGATATCCACCGTGGCAATGGACTTGGTGGTGTCCGGGCTCAGCAGGGTCGTATCGTAGCCCAGGTTCTGCGAGGCCGCGCTGCTGTTGAAGGTGATGTTGCTGGAGGATTGCAGGGTCACCTGGCCACGGTAGATCTCTTCGGACACAGCAGAAGAGGCGCCATCGGCGACTTCGGCATAGCTGCTGAACACAGATTTGACATTGGTTAACGCCGTACCCGCTGAGTCAGCCAGGGTAAAGGATTCTTTAACCTTGACATCCCTGCCGTCCTCGCCCCGAAGCTGCAACGCGCCGGTGCTGGTCTTGGACGCGACGACGCCGGTCGTATCCTTGAAGGCATTGATCGAGGTGACCAGGCTGTCGATAGAGGTATCGGCGACCGAGGCGACGTCGATCACGGCCGAGCCGTTGATCTCGAGTTTATAAGCCACGGTGTCGGTATCGCCCGCGGTAATGTCGATCCCGTCGTTGGTGCCGGCCGTCGAACCCGCCACCGCCGACCAGGACTGGGTATTGTCGGCGATCGCCGTTACCCCGGAGATATTGCTGGCATTCACTGCCGCCGCCTTGGCGTAGGCGCTCTCTGCCGTCTGTCCGGGTTTCGTGGTCGAAAACTGGGCCGAGTTTTTCACCTCGATGCCGTTGATGGAGAGTTCGCCCACGGTAATAGCCGTGTTGTCCACACCCGTAAAACTCGTCTTGGTCAGGGCATCCGTAGCGTTAGTCAAGGTCTGAGTGGGGGTGACCGTCACGCTGCGGGTGCCTGCCGTATTCACGACGGAACCCAGTTGGGTGGCACGTGCACCGTCCACGGTGACGCCGATGGTCTGGTTTGCGTTGGCGCCCACCTGGAATTGCTGGGCGGTGAAACTGCCGTCCAGCAGCTTGGTACCGTTGAATTCAGTAGTTGTAGCGATGCGGTCCAGTTCGGAAGTCAGTTGCGATACTTCCGCCTGGAGGGCGGCGCGATCCGAGGCGGAGTTCGTCGCGTTAGCCGACTGAACCGCGAGTTCGCGGACGCGCTGAAGGATATTGCCGGCTTCGCCTAGTGCGCCTTCCGCGGTCTGGGACAAGGAAATGCCATCGTTGGCGTTCCGTGTCGCCTGGTTGAGACCGCGAATCTGGGAAGTCATGCGCTCTGAAATCGCCAGACCGGCTGCGTCGTCTTTCGCGCTGTTGATGCGAAGACCGGAAGACAGGCGCTGAATCGAGGTGTTGAGCGAGGATTGCGAAGCATTCAGGTTGCGCTGGGCATTAAGCGAAGCGATGTTGGTGTTAATTACTGCTGGCATGATGTTTTCTCCTTAAGTGGGTCGATGGTTCCGGCTTTTATCCCTGAAATCGGGCTGACACCGTCAACTTTGGTTTGCCCGTTTGGGCTTCATGAACCGCCGTTGTGTGAGGAATCGTCGGGGGTTGGAGAAAGTTAAGGCTGTTCTGCAAAAAACTGCAGGATCTTCATTTGGCAGGCTCCTGCGGCGCGCCGGGCGCCAGGCAAACCCGGTTCTTGCCGGTTTGCTTGGCTTCATACATGGCGCTGTCTGCGCGCCTGATCAAAGACTCCTGCGATTCGCCCAGCGCGCGCTCGGCAATGCCGGCGCTGAAGGTGATCAATATTTTTTCGTTGTTATCGAGAAAGTATTTTTTGGTGAGGTTGCGCTGCAGGCGGGTGATGAGGGTGGCCGCCGCATCGAGCGGTGTGCTCGGCAGCATGATGAGGAACTCCTCGCCGCCCAGGCGGGCGATCTGATCAGTTAGACGTAATTCTTCCTTCGCGACCTTGACCAGATGGATCAGTGCTTCATCGCCGGTTTGGTGGCCGCGCTTGTCGTTCAGGGACTTGAAATTATCAATGTCCAACACCGCCACGCAGAGCGCCGATTTATAGCGGTCGGCGCGTGATGCCTCGCGGGAAAATTCGTCATCCAGCCCACGCCGGTTAAGGCTGTGGGTCAACGGATCTTCGCGTATCAGCGTGCTCATTTCGGCGAGCTGGGTTTCCAGCTGCTTGATGCGGCCTTCAGCCTGCTGCGCGGTGTCCCGCTCGTGTACCAATTGATCGTAGGCGCGTCGGCTGTCCGCTTGTGCCGTGCGGGTTTCATCCAGCAAGGTTTCAAGAATCCGGTTCAGTTCAAGCACGTCTTCAGTGTTGCTGATTTGCTCGATGTGGGAGGCGATCTTGCCCTGGTATTCATCGTTGGCCGCGACGACATCACGCATGCGGCTGACAAAATGGGTCATCGTGGCTTTAAGTGTGGCGGTGGCTTCGCGCAGGCCGTGTTTGACCAGGCCTTGCTTGTAGATCACCTCCTTGAGCCGCTGTTCTGCCTCTTGCAAAGATTGAATCTTGAGTGGACTGGCGATGACGTCCTGCACCATGTCGAGCTGGCCGCGCAGCCAGGTGTCGTCGTCGAGCAATTCACCGATGTTTTCCACCAGCAGCAGCAGGATGCGCTTGAGCGTTTCCTGCTGGTCGTGGGTATCAGAGGACTGGATTTCGATACTGAGCCAAAGGGATTTCAGGGACGCAGCGGCCTTGCTTAAGGCGGAGGCGCTGTGGGTTTCACGCACGGAGATCGCTATTTGCTGGGCTTTTTCTGCCAGTTTCGGATTGTGTGACAGCTGGGTGGCCACGCCAAACTCCAGGGTTTTTGCGAGCAAATCGCGCAGCTGGACCATATCTTCTGACTGCGGTCGAGCGTCGCTGCTTTTGCCTTCTGCCTGTTGCTTGAGTTGCCGGCTGATTTGTCCCAGCTGTTTGCGGCTATTGGACCAGTCACCTTTGCGCACAGCCTGATCCAGCGCTTCCACGGAATCTCCCAGCTCGGGGTGGTGCAGATTGAGGTCCATGACCAGCCCGGCCAGCGCAGTGGCTGCGGTGGTCGTGTTGGTATTGGCTGGGCTGGGTCCGCCCACAATTTCTTCAAACAGGGTCTGGTAGTTGTCCGGGGTGGGCGAAATCCGCCGCATGGCCAGGCGGCGCAAGGTTTCGCGCGCGACTTCGGTCGGTTTGTCTGGATTGA
>JADMKH010000231.1:0-8982 GCA_018780025.1 Thiobacillus sp. | reverse complement strand
TCTGCCACGTTGCTACCCCGGCCCGGATTGGGCTTTCTCTATTTTCAGTATGGTAGGGCGGGGAGGGGCGGGCTAAAGAGCGGATTAAAGCTGAAAAACCCCGGTATTTCCGGGTCCAGCCGGGGAGGTTCCCCAAATGGCTTAGTCGAGCAGGCCGTGTTTGATGGCGTAGTGGGTCAATTCGGAATTATTCTTGAGCAACATTTTTTTCAGCATGCGGGCGCGGTACATGCTGATGGTTTTGACCGAAAGGGCCAGTTTGTCGGCGATGGCCGACACCGGCAAGCCTGAAGCAATCATGCACAGGGTCTGGTACTCGCGGTTGGAAAGGCTTTCATGCGGCAAGCCTGCGCGCTCGCCGCTGACTTCGTTGGCGAGTTCCTGCGCGACTTCTGCGCTGATGTATTTTTTCCCCGAGGCGACCAGCCGGATCGCGTCGACCAGCTGATCCGGTGCGCTTTGCTTGTTGAGATAGCCCGCTGCGCCGGATTTCAGCGCACGTACCGCATATTGGGTTTCGCGGTGCATGGACAGCATCAGCACCTTGATTCCGGAATGTTCTTTTTTCAGCAGTTCCAGGGTTTCCAGGCCGCTACGGTCGGGCATGGAGATATCCATCAATACCAGATCCCAGGGCTCCTTGCGGGCCATGAGCATGGCGCGGCTGGAGCAGTCGGCTTCGCCGCCGACCACGATGTCGCTTACTTCTGCCAGGATTTGTTTGAGTCCTTCGCGAACAATGGCATGGTCATCGACGATCAGGATGCGATACGGTTTAACAGTTGCCACAGTGTGATCAATCTATAGGATGAATGGGGTTGGGATTATTTTGCTGTGCTAGCCGAGGCTCGGCAGCGGAATGCGCAGGCTGAGTTCAGTCCCGCCGCATTTGGCGGGGTGAACATTGAGTTCCCCCCCCAGGGCGGCGGCGCGCTCGGTCATGCCAAGCATACCAAATCCTCGTCCGGTTTTTTTCCTGCCTTCGGGCTCAAGACCCTGGCCATTGTCTTCGATGCTCACCAGAAGGGTGCCCTGATCCTGGATTATTTTCACCTTGACGCGCGTGGCGCGCGCATGTTTTGCCACATTGGTCAAGGCTTCCTGCACGATGCGAAACACGGCGATGGTGGCGTCGGGCGTCAGCGGGATGTTTTTGTCGGGCGCATCGAAATCGTAAGTAATGTCGGTGTTCTCGACCAGTCGCTGCAACTGCCAGTCTATGGCTGACACAATGCCGAGTTCGAGCATGGCTGGCCGCAAGTTGGACGCAATACGGTGTGCGGCCTCAATGGTCTGGTCTACCACATTGTCCAGGTATGCCGTGCGCTGGGCCAGAACGGCCTCGCCTTGCGGCAGGCGCTGTTTCAACCACGACAGGCCGATTTTGATCGCGGTGAGATTGCCGCCCAGATCGTCATGCACCTCGCGCGCAAGGTGCAGGCGCTCCCGTTCCTTGATGGTTTCGACGTGCGCCGCCAGTGCGCTGAGCTGGAACCGGGAACGCCGGATTTCCGCCTCGGCCAGCTTGCTGTGGGTGACGTTCAGCATAATGCCATCCCAGGTTTGGCCGTCCTGCGTTTCGCGCCGGGTGACGCGGATGTCGACCCATTTGACGTCTTTCCAGGCCGCCATCCAGATGCGGCCTTCCCAGTTGAAACTCATGGGCACGCCGCCCGCCGCTTCCAGTTGAGCCAGATAGCTGGGTCTGTCTTCCTTGAGAATCAGCTTGGCAAAACGATCCGGATGGGCGCGCAGGGCCATTGCCTTGATGCCAAGCAGTTGGGCGGATTGCTCGCTGACAAAGCGCAGGCTAGTCGTACCGGCTTTGTTGCGGAGCACTTGATACGCCATACCCGGAATATTCGCCACAATGGCGAGCAGGTCGGATTCCGAGTGCGCCAGCGCTTGCCGGCTGGCTTCACGTTGGCTGACATCGTTGGCGATGTAAATGAATACGGGCCTGTCTTTGTCGACGGAACAAAATAGCCGGGCTTCAACCGGATAACGGCTGCCATCGCGGCGACGGCAATGCGCATTGAGCGCGGTGCGGCGTTTTTTGCCGTTTTTCAGCAAGGCAAGCAGGGTATTGAATGGCCGGCCATCCTCGGCAGCCAGGCAATCCAGGGGGGTCATCTTTTTCAGGGTCTTGAGCGGATATTGCAGATTGCGCGCCGCAGAAGGATTGGCCTGAATGATCAGGAGCGTTTCCGCATCAAAAACCAGCACCTCGGCGGCCGACTCCTGCAGGATCGCCTTTAATAGTATGCCTTCGTCGTCGTCTTTGAATGTGACCATGCTCCACCTTTGCGATCGTTAACGATCTGGGTCGTCTTGATCGCAACATTATGGCGAGTTTTTTCAGGTGTCGGGCATTTGTTGTAGGGGATGGGGTGGCCAGGCACAGGATGTCTGACTTGAAATCTGATATGTCTCGCCACAGATACTAAGCTTAATCCAGAGGAAAAATTTATGCCCGGCATCCGACCCGCTGCAGTGGCGGGACTTTTCTATCCTGACGATCCCCAGGTCCTCAAGCGCATGCTTGCGGATCTGCTTGCGAATGCCAAGGGGGTCGAGTTGTCGCGCCCGCCGAAGGCGCTGATCGTGCCGCACGCCGGTTATGTTTATTCCGGCCCGGTTGCGGCCAGCGCGTATGCACGGTTGGGCGGGATGCGTGGGCGCATCCGCCGGGTGGTGCTGCTCGGTCCCACGCATCGCGTGTATGTGCGGGGGCTGGCGCTCCCCGATGCCGACCGTTTTGTCACACCGCTCGGCGAGATACAGCTGGATTGCGAGAGCATGCAGCGGCTTGCCAGGCTGCCGCAAGTGACGCAAAGCGCAGCCGCGCATCAAATGGAGCATTCACTGGAGGTGCAGTTGCCTTTTTTGCAGCAGGTGCTGGGCGATTTCCAGTTGCTTCCGCTGGCGGTAGGTGAAGCCACCCCGGCCGAGGTGGCCGAGGTGCTGGAGCAGGTGTGGGGCGGCGATGAAACGCTGATCGTGATCAGTTCCGACCTCTCGCATTTTTTACCCGACGCGCTGGCCCGCCAGAGGGATGGCGGGACCGTGGAGGCTATTTTGAAGTTGAATCCACACCTCAACCACGAGCAGGCCTGTGGCGCTACACCGGTTAACGGCCTGCTGCTGGCTGCGCGCAAGCATGGCCTGCACCCGGTGGTGCTGGATGTGAAGAATTCCAGCGAAACTGCGGGCGATGCCGAGCGGGTAGTCGGCTACGCCGCGTTCGCATTTCAAGCCAGGGCCAATCTGGATCAAGTCGACGCAGACAAAGGCACGACCCTGCTGAAACTGGCGCGTTCCGGGATTGCGTCGAAACTGGGGCATGCGGCTGCATTCGTCAATCCGGCCGGCTGGCTGACCGAACCCGGTGCGAGTTTTGTCACCCTGACCCGGCAAGGCGAGTTGCGCGGCTGCATCGGCACACTGGAGGCGCATCGCCCACTGGGGGTGGATGTACGGGAAAACGCGGTGGCGGCGGCCTTTCGCGACCCCCGCTTCACGCCGCTGATCCTGGCGGAATTCGAGGAAATCCGGGTCGAGGTTTCGCTGCTTTCCCCCAGTGAAGCACTGGTGGTGGAGAGCGAAGCGGATGCACTGGCCGCATTGCGGCCGAACGTCGATGGTGTGGTGTTCGAGTATGGGCACTACCGCAGCACCTTCCTGCCCCAAGTGTGGGAGCAATTGCCTGAACCGGCAGAATTCATGGCCCACCTCAAGCGCAAGGCAGGGCTGGCTGCGGATTTTTGGGAAGATCAGGTGCGCCTGTCGCGCTACACGGTGAGCAAGTGGAAGGAGGTGGCTTCAAATGAGCATTCCTGAATCGCATTACCCGGCGCGCTGGTGGCATGCGCTGCCCGACGGCCGCATCCAGTGCGACCTCTGCCCGCGCGACTGCAAGCTGCACGAAGGCCAGCGTGGCCTGTGCTTCGTGCGCAAGATGGAAGGCGGGCAGATGGTGCTCGCCACCTACGGCCGCTCGTCCGGCTTCTGCGTCGATCCCATCGAGAAAAAGCCGCTGAACCATTTTTACCCTGGCTCGTCGGTGTTCTCCTTCGGCACCGCCGGCTGCAACCTCGCCTGCAAGTTCTGCCAGAACTGGGACATTTCCAAGTCGCGCGAGACCGACACGCTGATGGATCAGGCGTCGCCGGACGAAATCGCCGCCGCCGCCGAACAGAGCGGCTGCAAGAGCGTGGCCTTCACTTACAACGATCCGGTGATCTTCGCCGAATACGCGATGGATGTGGCCGACGCCAGTCATGCGCGCGGGCTCAAGACCGTGGCGGTCACCGCCGGCTATATCCACGAAGCGCCGCGCCGTGAATTCTTTGCCAGGATGGACGCAGTCAACGTCGACCTCAAGGCCTTTACCGACGACTTCTACGTCAAGCTGACTGGCGCCCACTTGCAGCCCGTGCTGGACACGCTGGTGTATCTGAAGCGCGAAACCAACGTCTGGTTCGAGATCACCACCTTGCTGATTCCGGACCACAACGATTCTGACGCCGAAATCGGGGCGATGTGCCAGTGGATCCTGCGCGAACTCGGCCCCGACGTGCCGCTGCATTTTTCCGCTTTCCATCCCGACTGGAAGATGCGCGATGTGCCGCCCACGCCGGCCTCCACGCTGACCCGCGCGCGCGAACTCGCGCTGAAAGCCGGTCTGCATTATGTTTACACCGGCAATGTGCACGACACCGCGGGCGGCGCTACCGCTTGCCCGAACTGCCATGAAGCCCTGATCGTGCGCGACTGGTATCGCATCGACCAATACAGCATCACGCCAGACGGCCACTGCCCGCATTGCGGCAGTGCCATCGCCGGCCGCTTCGGCGCGTTCAGCCACCCCTTTGGCAACCGCCGCATTCCGGTTGCCATGCACCGGGAGAACCGGTCATGAGCACCTCGATGCTGGTTCACATCCCCGTGGGCACAGTGACCGTCGAAGGCATGCTGGAGATTCCCGATCATGCCGTCGGGTTGGTGCTGTTCGCCCATGGCAGCGGCTCGTCGCGCCATTCGCCGCGCAACAACTACGTGGCTGGCGTGCTGCGTCAGGCCGGCGTCGGCACGCTGCTGATGGATTTGCTGACGCCGGAGGAAGATCGCGATTATGCCCAGCGCTTTGATATCGGCTTGTTGACACAGCGCCTGCTGGCGGCAGCGCGCTGGGTGGGCGAACAGGCGGTCACCCGTGCGCTGCCGCTGGGATTTTTTGGCGCCAGCACCGGCGCCGCAGCTGCGCTCGAAGCCGCCGCCTTGCTGGGCGCAGACGTCCAGGCCGCGGTTTCGCGCGGCGGCCGTCCCGATCTGGCGAGTCGCGACGCCTTGGCGACCGTGAGCGCGCCGACGCTGTTGCTGGTCGGCGGCAGGGACGACGGCGTGATCGACCTCAACCAGCAAGCCTACGACCAGTTGCGTTGCGAAAAAGAGTTGATCATCGTTCCCGGCGCCACCCACCTGTTCGAGGAGCCCGGCACGCTGGAGGAAGTAGCGCGCCAGGCTGCGGCCTGGTTCGTGCGCCATCTGGGAGCGAAGCCCGCTAGGCTCTGAGAATGGCTTCGACTTCCGCGTCCTCGACCTGCGGGAAGTCGGCATAGAACTGACCCACCGCGTGAAAGTTTTCCGGTGCGTGCAGGCACACCACCTCGTCGGCATACGGCCGGATCTTTTCCAGCGTGTCCGGCGGCGCCACCGGCACCGCGCAGATCAGGCGCGCCGGCTTCTGCGCGCGCAGCGCATGCAGTGCGGAAATCATCGTGGCGCCCGTGGCCAGCCCGTCGTCCACCACAATCACGATACGCCCGGCCGGGTCGATCGGCGGACGCAGCGGCGTGTAGTGCGCGCGGCGCTGGCGGATCGTTGCGAGCTGGGCCTGCTTCTCCTGTTCCAGGTAGGCGGGCGTGCCGCCGGCCGATTCTGCGTAGTCCGCAACATAGGTCCAGCCCGATTCGTCGATCGAGCCGATGGCGAATTCCGGATTGAACGGTGCGCGCAGCTTGCGCACCAGCACCACATCCAGATCACCCTGCAGGGCATCGGCGATGCGTCTGGCCATGGGAACGGCGCCGCGCGGAATGGCGAGAATCAGGGGATGCCGTCCTGCGTGCCCGGCCAGTCGCGCGGCCAGTTGGTCTGCGGCTTCGTTGCGGTTGTGGAATAGCATGGCGGCCCCCTTTCCTGAAACATAGCAAAGATGAGGGGGGTTAGCCGGTTAATTGCTTTGGCTGGCGACCACCGCATTCCCTTGCGTCCAGATAATCGGAGGCGCGTCCGGCCCGCCGTGCGGACGCGGCTCAAAAAAGGTTTGTGAAAACACTTCCGGCGCAAGCGGGCGCGAAAATAAATAGCCCTGACCATATTGGCAGCCGAGATCGATCAATGCCTGCATTTGCGCTGCCTGCTCGATGCCTTCGGCGACGGTTTCAATACCAAGGCTGGCAGCGAGGGCGAGCACAGAACGCACAATGGCCAAGTCTTCCGACTCGGATGCAACGCCATCCACGAAGCTCTTGTCGATTTTGAGCTTGTCGGCGGGAATCCGCTTAAGGTAGCTCAGCGAAGAATAGCCGGTGCCGAAATCGTCGATGGCGATACTGACCCCGAGTTGCTTGAATTCCGTCAGGACCCGGATGCTGGATTCGGGGTCGTCCATGGCGGTGCTTTCAGTGATTTCCAGCTCCAGCGCGGCAGGCGGCAAACCGGTGCGCTGCAGGGCGTTTCTGACCTGATCGACAAGGTCGGCAGCCTGGAACTGGCGGGGCGACAGGTTGACCGACATCCGGAGGGGGTAGCCTGCCTCGGCCCAGGCCTGAGCTTGCTTGCAAGCCTGATTCAGAACCCACTCGCCCAGCGTCAGGATGAGACCCGATTCCTCGGCAACCGAAACGAAATCCGCCGCGCTGTGTTGGCGTCCGTTTTCATCCTGCCATCGCAGCAGCGCCTCGACAGCCACAATGCGCCGGCTTTGCAGATCCAGGATCGGCTGGTAGTGCAGCAGGAACTGGTTTTTCTCAAGCGCACGCTGTAATTGTTCCTGCAACGCCAGGCGTCGCTGCCGGAGGGTGCCGAAACGCTCTTCGTACATGGCGAAGCGGGCGCGTCCGGCGCGCTTGGCTTCATACATGGCGGTGTCGGCGCATTTGATCAGGTCTTCGCGAGCGTTTCCATGCGTTGGGAATACGGCCGCACCGATGCTGCACGATGCCTGTAGTTTCCTGCCATGCACCAGAAACGGCTCTGAAAAAGCCTTGATCAGGCGTTCGGCCGTGTGCCGGGCAGTGTCTATGTTGGCACCGGGCAGTATGACCATGAATTCATCGCCCCCCACCCGCGCGAGCATGTCGTCCTGGCGCAAGTGCGCAGACAGGCTGCGCACGACCTCGGCCAACAGCGCATCCCCGGTGCTGTGGCCGTGGGTGTCGTTGATGTCCTTGAAACGGTCCAGGTCGAGAAACAGGATGGCAAACGATCCACCGGTTTCAGACGCGCGCAGCAGTTGCCTCTCCAGCAGTTCGTCGGCCCCGGTGCGATTGGGCGTGCCGGTGAGACTGTCGAGACGCGCCTGGCCATGCAGCTCGGAACTGTGTATCCGCTCGTGCCGGGTCACCCGGCGAGCAACATAGGAAAAAATAGCCAGGTACACGAGAAACACGCCGAGCGTGACGGCGTTGTTGCGCCACCAGCGTTCGTAAACATAAGACACCGGAACCGAAACATAGGCATAGATTGGTAGATGCGCCAGCCGCTTGAAGGCGCCGATGCGCTGCTTGCCAGCGGATATCCAGGGGGAATGGCCACTGAACAGGCCTTCCTTTAAATGGGGCTGCTCCTGGCGCAGTTTCGCGAGTGGACCGGGAGAGAGACGGCCATATGTGGCATGCGGATTGGCAGCTGGCCAGCGCGCCTGCTGCAGACCGTCCTCCCGCAGCAAGCCAATAAAGCTGGATGGCGGCAGCGGCAAATCGTACAGAAAGATGCCGCGCTTCTCCAGGGGAATCGCGGCCTGGAGCACGAACAAGGGAACGCCCGTTTCATCCCGTACCGTATAGCGGAATGGGAAACGCCATTGCTTGAGGATCTTGCCGTATTCCGGAGGCCCCAGCATGTAGGGTGATTGGCTTGTGAGAGACGTCTTGAACTGATCCAGATAAGGGCGATCATTTCTATAGTCCGGCAAGGCCATCCCTGGCGCCAATGCGGTATTGACCAGCATCAGACCGTCCGGGCGAATGATTGCCATTGAGCCCACTTCGGGAAAGCGCGCCTGAAACCGCACAAGATGGGGGCGGGCCAGTTCAGGGCGGTCCAGAATATCCAGCGTCTGCAACAGGTCTCCCAAGGGGGCGAGCCCGTTGCCCATATTGTCGAAGACCGCCTGGCTGGCTGAAGCGAGAAAGCCAGCCTGAATCTGCAGGTTGTTATTTAGCTCGCGGGCTTCCCGCTGCCAGCTCCAGTACCCTGCCACTCCTATTGCGGCGGTGCCCAGGATGATGGATGACAGGAAGGTCAGTCGGAGGATTAAGGGGAAATTGGATTCTGTGGATGGCATGGCGACATGTTGCTATGAGTGAAACGTAGCGTACTAACTAACGACATCGGCAAGCGGCACGAGAAGTTAAGCTTCAGGACTCAGGCAAAGGTCTGCACAGGAAGTGATTCAAAGAGTGATCGCGTGAGAATGGGATTGTCGACCCGGCGTGGGATTGAATATCCTACGCCGTTAATCTGGCTGATGGATTTTCTCATGAAGCTTTTTGGAATGTTGCGGGATAGCCGGCCAAATTTTTGTATGCATGAAATGTAAATCGCCCCGGGTTTTGAGGAGGCTTCAACTCTTGAGAGGATGAAGCCATGAAGAGCAAGAAGATCAGCCCGAAGTATTCCCCCGAAGATCGGTTGCGTCCCGCAAATCTATTGATCCGGCACGCATTAAACGGGATTGCATATGTAGGTCGGCAA
>JADMKH010000054.1 GCA_018780025.1 Thiobacillus sp. | reverse complement strand
CGGGCGATGTGGCGCAATGCTGGGCCGACCCGACTCGCGCCGCCCGGGAGCTGGGTTGGCATGCGGAATATGATTTGCCGCGCATGTGCGCCGATGCATGGCGCTGGCAGCAGGCTAATCCTGAGGGGTATGCCTGACCGTAGGTCGGCAAGACCTTGCCGACATCCACGCACACCACCGCCCGTTGCGGCGGGAAAGTGTTCCCGCCCTACGCTATTCACATTCCGGTTGGCCGTAGGTCGGCAACACCTTGCCGACACCCACGTTGAACATGGTTTACGCCTGCTCATGGGTGCCATCCTCGAAAATCGATTAACTGTCACACCAAGCCCATATTGTGGGCTCCGCGTTATACGGGAAAACCGATAACCGCTTAATGGCAGCAATCACCGACAACCAGGAATAATGGGAGAACTCATGAAGCAATCCAGCGGAAAAACTTGTGGAATAGCGGACAAACCCTTCGACAATAATCGTCGCACGTTCATGCGGACGACTGCGCTGACGGCGGGCCTTCTGTCTGCCGGCATCGCGCCGTTCGCGCTCGCGGCAAAAGGCGGCAGCCAGACGGCCCGTAATCCGCTGCGCATTCCGCCCACGATCGCGCCGGGCGGCGCGGCGCTGAGCGCGGCACCTGCACGCGTCAACATCGGCGGCGGCAAGCTGTCATCCGTACTTGCCTACAACGGCTTTTTCCCCGGCCCGACGTTCCGGGCGAACAATGGCGACGTGGCCGACATCGCGTTCACCAACGGCCTTTCCGCCGAAACCACCATCCACTGGCACGGCATGATCGTGCCGCCGGCCGCGGACGGGCATCCGATGGATGCCATCAAGCCGGGCGCAAGCTATGCCTACCAGTTTCCCGTCGAGCAACGGGCCTGCCTTAACTGGTATCACCCGCATCCGCATATGAAGACGGGCGAACAGGTGGCGCTGGGACTTGCGGGCGCCTTCATCATCAACGACGCTGAAGAAGCCGCGCTCAACCTGCCATCCGGTCTTTATGAAGTGCCGCTGATCCTGCGGGATGCGAATTTCGACAGTTCGGGAAATATGACGTATACCGCCAAATCTTCCGGGTTTCTGGGGAAAACACCGCTCGTCAACGGTACCCTCAGCCCGCAGTTGGAGGTCGATACCGCGATCTACCGGTTCCGCGTGCTGAACGGCGCGAACGCGCGGGTGTTTCGCCTTGCTCTGAGCAACGGCGCACCCTTCATTGTGATCGGCAATGATGGCGGTCTGCTCGACACGGCGCCTGCTTCGGTCGCCGAACTCGAACTCAGCCCGGGCGAACGGCTGGACATTCTTGTCGATTTCCGCAACTTCGCGGTGAACGACAAGGTCATGCTTCGCTGCCTGAGCGCCGGCTGGGACCTGCTGGAGTTCGCGGTCGCGCGTGCGGTCACGGTCGCGGGCGAGATTCCCGCAGGCGCTTTGTCCACCATTACCGCGCTTGCCGATCCGGTGCTGACTCGCGAATTCAGCTTTGATGGCATGAGCCGCATCAATGGTCTCGTGTACGACATGAATCGCATCGATTTCCAGGTGCCGCTTGGCCAAACCGAACGCTGGCGCTTCAAGACCGGCGGGAATGCGCCGCATCCGGTGCATGTCCATGGCGCTTCGTTTCAGGTTGTGTCGCGCACCGGCGGACGCGGCTTGGTGCTTCCATGGGAACGCGGGTGGAAAGACACCGTGCTGCTGCTGGATGGCGAAACCGTGGACGTGCTCATCCGCTTCGAAGCCTATCGCGGACTGTATGTCATGCATTGCCACAAGCTGGAGCATGAGGACATGGGCATGATGGCCAATTTCGAGGTGATATAACAGCCCCGGCGGCGGGAAAGTCTTCCTCGCAAGAAGGAGGCCGGGGTGGTAAAGCCGCTAAAGTGGCAACCACCACGCTCTCCCGCCCTACGCCTGCTACGTCTACGCCGTAGAGCCGTAGGTCGGCAACACCTTGCCGACACCCGTGCTGTCGCCCGTCAGCGTTTGCCGAACAGCCCGCGCCCGCGGAAATATTGCACCCCCAGCCAACCGCCGAACAGCCCGCCGAGGTGAGCGAAGTGGGCGATGCCGGCGGCGGTGTTGGTGACGCCGAGCAAGAGTTCGATCACGCCGTAACCCAGCACAAACGTGCGTGCGGGAATCCGGATAAAAGGCAGGAAAATGAAACTGATCACCCGGTTTGGGTAATACAGCGCATAAGCGAGCAGCAGGCCGAACACGCCGCCGGAGGCGCCGATGACCGGCCCGCTGGCGTGCAGAAAATAGCCGGAAACGGCGATCTGCGTCATGGCGGCGACCACCACGCTGAGCAGATAGGTCAGCAGGTAGCGCAGATCATTCCAGCGTTTTTCCAGCGCTGCGCCAAACATCCAGATGGCGACCATGTTAAAGCCCAAGTGCAGCAGCGAGCCGTGCAGAAAGCTGTAGGTCACAAGCTGCCAGACGTGAAATGCATCCCCCGATCCTGGCGGCCACAGGCCAAATACGCGGACGATTTCCGGGCCGGTGGTCAGTCCGAGCACATAAATCAGGATATTCAGCAGGATGAGGGAGAAGGTGATCGGCGGCATGGCGTTGAGCATGGGTTCAGCCAGATTGTAATGTTTTCTGTTTGAGGTGACGGTTTCAAATAGGCTCTTTCACCGTTATCTGTTGACCGCATGGATGCCGTAGGTCGGGAAGACTTTCCCGACGCAACGGACGGGGGTGTGCGGGGAT
>JADMKH010000199.1 GCA_018780025.1 Thiobacillus sp. | reverse complement strand
TCTGTGCTCAAAATAATACAATTTGCTGTTCGAGTGATTATTGGCGCAGGCGAGGCTGATTGTCAAAACGCCTCCTTCTGCCCGCACTTTTCCCCCCGGATTTTCAGATGATTTACCGCCGTGCGTTAACTCGCGAGATGGGCCTGGCTACCGGCGCCGTTCTGACGGTGCTGATCGCAATTGCCCTAGTGGTGTTGTTCATTCGGCTATTGGGTGACGTGGCACGTGGCGAGCTTGCAAATGAAGCCGTCTTTGCTTTCCTCGGTTTTTCGCTGCTGTATTTTTTACCTGTTCTGATGACCATTGCGCTGTTTGCCGGCGTGCTGTTGCCCTTGTCACGCATGTGGCGAGACAGCGAAATGGTGGTCTGGTTTAGCGCCGGTTTGTCGCTCACACAGTGGATTCGGCCAGTGCTGGTTTTCGCCGTGCCCTTCTCGCTGGTGATCCTGTTGCTATCGCTGGTGCTCAACCCGTGGATGCAAACCAAGAAAGCCGAATACCGGCAAGACTTGCGCAGCCGCAGCGAAAGCACCCTGGTCGCGCCTGGCCTGTTCGCTGAATCCAGCGCTGGGCAGCGCGTCTATTACGTGGAATCGCTCAATCCCCTGACGGGTATCGTGCGCAACGTGTTCATGCAGTCGCGCATCGACGGTCATCTGGGTCTGGTGGTTGCACGGGAAGGCAACCATACGGAGATGCCCGATGGTTCGCGTTACCTGGTTTTCAAGGATGGGCGCCGATATGAAGGCATACCGGGGCAACTCGACTACCGTATCGTGCAGTTTGAGCGCTACTGGATGCGGCTGGATCCGGTGGCTGCCGGAGGCAGGGAAACCGGGGTGCGCCAGGCACCCGTTGCCGAACTGGTTCAGGATGCCTCGCCGCAGGCGCGCGCCGAATTGCTATGGCGTTTAGGGGTGCCGCTTTCGGCGATCGTTCTCGCTGTCATGGCTATTCCGCTGAGCTTCGTCAACACGCGCGCGCGCCGTTCCTACGGGCTGATCGTCGCGCTGCTGCTTTATTTCATCTACAACAATCTGTTGTCCTTGTCCCAGGCCTGGGTGGCGCAGAGCAAACTCAACCCCTGGGCCGGCATGTTGACATCGCATCTGTTGATGCTCCTGGCTGTATTCGCCCTGTTTTACCTGCGTACCCGGCAGCGCGCCTTTAGCTGGAGACGAACATGAATCTGCTCGCCCGCTATTTGTCCGGGCAAGTCCTGATTGCATCGGGTTTCGTGCTGCTGGCGCTGATGGTGTTGTTTGCCTTTTTCGATGTGCTGCAGGAGCTGGGCAGCCTGGGGCGCAACAACTATGGGTTGGGGCAGGTGGTAATCGTGGTGCTGCTCAATATTCCCGGCCATCTCTATGAAATCCTGCCGGTGGCGGCATTGATCGGCACGCTGTTTGCGCTGTCACGTCTGGTGGGCAATTCCGAGTATGCGGTGATGCGCGTGTCGGGACTGTCGAACTGGCGGGTGGCGGGCATTTTCGCCGTGATCGGGGTGGTGTTGTCCATGCTGGTGCTGGTGCTGGGCGAGTACGTTGCGCCGTGGTCCGAACAGGCCGCACAGCGATATAAATTGTCGGCCACCCGATCGGTGGTGGCGCAGCAGTTCCGCTCCGGTTTATGGGGCAAGGATGGCAGCGCCTTCATCAATGTGCGCGAGGTGATGCCCGACAACACGATGCGCGGTGTCGAGATCTACGGATTCAATGCCGAGGGTCGGCTGGACTGGATTCGCGCGGCCGATCTGGCGCGCTGGAAAAACGGCCAGTCGTGGGAGCTGCAACGGGTGGTGGAGACCCGGTTTGACGCGGATGGCATTCGTGCCGACCGGCGTGAACGGCAAAACTGGCAGTCGGTGTTAACCCCGGACATCCTCAGCGTGCTGCTGGTTGCGCCGGAAAAAATGTCGGCGCGCACCTTGTGGCGTTATGTCGCACACCTCAAGGAAAATGGCCAAAAGGCCACACGCTATGAGTTTGCCTTGTGGTCGAAATTCATCGGCCCGTTTGTGATACCGATCATGATGCTGATTGCGATGCCGTTCGCGATCCAGGGGCCGCGAACCGGCGGAACCAGTAGCAAGATATTTATCGGCATTTTGGTGGGCTTGGGTTTTCATTTGCTCAGCCGCCTGTTTGGCCACCTGGGACTCTTGAACGACTGGCCTGTCATCCTGGTGTCCGGCCTGCCCTTGCTGATTTTTCTGGCCGTTGCGCTGATGGGTATCCGGTGGGTGGATCGACGCTAGGCAGCTTGCCGCAACGCCTGGCCGTCTGTCTGCAAACGCGCGATCCAGCAGGCAAGGTGGCCTGTGTGCATGCCCTGCAGGCGGACTGGCTGGACGGGCGGATTAGTCTTTCGGCCGATATTGCACGCGCGCCCATCGATCAGCCAGGGCAGCCGGACAAACCTGCGCTCATCTCCCCGCAACAGGTGCCACGTCGCCGTGCCGACACCCTGGTCGGACGCATGGCGCTGATTCACGCGCTGGCCCATATCGAATTCAACGCCATCAACCTGGCCCTTGATGCCGCGCATCGTTTCCCCGGCATGCCGCCCGCGTATTACGAGGACTGGTTGCGGGTGGCCGATGAGGAAGCCGCGCATTTCGATTTGCTCAACGCGCATCTCGTCACGCTCGGCCATGCTTACGGTGACTTTCCCGCGCACAATGGCCTGTGGGACATGGCGCTGAAAACCGCGCACGACCCGCTGGTGCGCATGGC
>JADMKH010000159.1:324-2757 GCA_018780025.1 Thiobacillus sp. | reverse complement strand
ATCACCAAGAGCACAAGTAATGAAGGCGATGGCATCAATCGGCAATCTGATCAAATGGGTATGAAGCACCGCGTCGATCAGGGTGTATATGTGTTCTTCGGTAGCATGAACCCGCAGCTTGCCGAAAAAACCAACTTCTCAGACGCCGATGCCGATGCCATCAAGCAGGTACTCCCCAAGTTGCTCGAAAACGACGAGTCATCTGCGCGCCCAGCGGGCAGCATGGAGGTGCTGAAAGTCATCTGGTGGAAACACCACTGCAAATCGGGTCAGTATTCTTCGGCCAAAGTGCATCGGACATTAACCGTGAATCCTGATGGCAGCTACACGCTTGCCAGCCTGGAAAACTTGGTTCCTGAAGAAATCAATGGGTTCTAAATGTCAGAATCGCTTACTACCGCCCCACCCCATATCCCGAGCGGCAGTTCGGGTGGGCAATGGCGATTCAAGATGCCGACCTGCCCGCTGGTGTGACGCTTCTGCGTAAGTCGTGTTGAAAAACTCGACTCAAAGCTGATATTTTTTGCCGGCGAGATAGGCGATACTTGAGGCTATCTTTGTTATGGGAGGACAGTATCCATGAGCGAAATCCATTTCATCGTTGAAGAAGCGCCTGAAGGCGGCTATGTCGCGCGCGCTGTCGGCGCGGATATTGTGACCGAGGCCGACGATCTACCCAGCCTGCATTCCCAGGTACGCGACGCGGTGCATTGTCACTTTGACGAAGGAAAATTGCCCGGCCTGATCCGCCTGCATATCACCCGAGAAGAAGTGCTGGCGGCATGAGGGTGCCGCGTGATCTGTCCGGGGCGGATCTGGTCAAACGCCTTGGGCGGTTTGGGTACAGCGTCACACGCCAGACGGGCAGTCATATGCGGCTGACCAGCACCACGCATGGCGAGCATCACATCACCATTCCCAATCACGACCCGCTCAGGCTGGGTACGCTTGCCGCCATTCTGGCTGGCGTAGCCGCGCATCACGGCCTCACGCGGGATGAGTTCGTCCAACGTTTGTTTGAGTGAGTAAGTGGAAAACGCCACAACTGGTCCAGAAGGCCAGGCCTCAGCGCCGCCCCGCCCAATACCCCGGGCGGCGGCTTTGGTGGGCAATAGCGATCACCCTGACAGATTCACCCTGAATGCGGAAAACCAGCGTGTATGGAAAACGTTTGAGATATAGGCGGGCTGTTCCATGCGAACCGGGGCTGCCGATGCCGGGTTGTGCAGCGGCCAAGCCTACAACGCGGCGCAATTCCTGGGCGAAAGAGCGGCTGGGGGCAGCTCCGCCATTTTCGCGATACCACCGAGTCGCGTCTTCTGCTTCTGCAAGCGCCTCGGGGTTGAATGAAATCCGCATCGGTTAGCGGGCTTTTTCGATGATGGCATCCAGTCGTGCAAATACTTCTTCCGCAGGAATCCAGACCGTTTTGCCAGCATCCATGTCCGCCACGCGCCGGGCGATTTCTTCATCCCAGGCTTGGGCAATGGCTTCTGGCGAGTCTTCAGATTCGCCTTCCAGGCTGACGATCAGGCGGTGGATGAGTTCGCCGCGCTCTTGCGGCGAAAGCTGCAAGGCCTGGGTTTCAAGCTCTTTCAAAATGGCTGCCATGACTTGCTCCTGTAAAACCTGCCTGGCGGAAATGGTAGCACTCGCGGCATGAGTGAGACAGACCCAATTGCTCTATCAGCGCTTCAGCACTGGGCGTATTGCCCGCGCCAGTGCGGGCTGATTCATCTGGAGCAGGCTTTCGCCGACAACATTCACACGGCGCGCGGGCAGGCGGTGCACCATCTGGTCGACACACCGGGCTATGAGATCAAATCAGGCGTGCGGGTGGAGCGCGCCTTGCCGGTGTGGAGCGACCGTTTGAGCTTGATCGGCAAGGCCGACCTGGTCGAATTTCACCCTGACGGCAGCGTGTACCCGGTTGAATTCAAACACGGGGCAAAACGGCAGAAATTGCACGACGACATCCAGCTCGCCGCCCAGGCCATGTGCCTGGAAGACATGCTCAGCCGCCCTGTGCCCAAAGGCGCGATTTTCCACGCCAGCAGCCACCGACGGCGCGAGGTGGCGATCACGCCGGAACTCAAGCAGCGGGTAATCGAAACCGCCGAGGCCATTCGTGCCATGCTGGCGTCAAGCAAGTTGCCGCCGCCAGTGAACGATGCACGCTGTCGCGAATGTTCGTTAAAAGACATTTGCCAGCCCGAGGCATTGGCCGGGCGGGACAAGCAGCGGCAACAACGACACAATCTATTTAACCCGGAGGAATGAGTGCACACACTTCAGAACACGCTCTATGTGATGACGCCCCAGGCCTACGCGCATCTGGAAAACGCCACCCTGCGCATCGACGTCGAGCGCGAGAAAAAGCTCCAGGTGCCGCTGCATCACTTGGGCGGGCTGGTCTGTTTCGGCAATGTCATG
>JADMKH010000159.1:0-314 GCA_018780025.1 Thiobacillus sp. | reverse complement strand
CTGCTGGATGATTCAGGCCGCTTCAAAGCCCGGCTCGAAGGCCCGGTTTCAGGCAATATCCTGTTGCGTCAGGCGCATCACCGTGTAGCGGCCGAACCGGCATTCAGTCTGGAAACGGCTCGCGCCATCATCGCCGGCAAACTCAAAAACAGTCGCACCACGCTGCAACGCGGCGCGCGCGAAGCCACCGATGCGAGCGAAGCCGACATCCTTACCCGCGTCGCGGATAACCTGGCCGCCTCCCTGCGTGCCACCGCCGTTGCCAGCAGTCTGGACGAGCTACGCGGCGTGGAAGGTGAAGCCGCACGCGGCTA
>JADMKH010000082.1:867-23795 GCA_018780025.1 Thiobacillus sp. | reverse complement strand
TTTATTTTTCAGGATCTGACCTGCATCTGAAGCCCTGGCTGTCCAGGACCCGCTCCCAATACACCCGCATCGTGCAATTTAAAAGATGAGCCCACCTTATAGACTCGGCACGAATTATCCGTGAACTTTAAGGTGTGGATCGTGTCTCACTGCGCATGGAAAAAGAAGATGCCCGCAAGCAGTCGCGAGAAGTACTGCACGAGAGACGAAAACAAGTCATCCGCCTGCACCGTAAAGGGATGCCGGTGATGCAGATTGTTGAGCACAGCGGCCTCAGCTGGTATGCCGTGAACGCTGCGATCACCGCTTATTCGACTGCGGGGGCGGCGGCACTCAAGCCTGCTGCGCGCGGCAAGAAACAGGGCAGTGGACGCATGTTGAGCGAATCGCAAGAGAGCGCTGTTCGGCAAATCATCTGCGACAAGCGCCCCGAACAACTGAAGATGGAGTTTGCACTATGGAGTCGCGCCGCCGTCATGCAGTTGGTTGAACGCGAATGCGGAATCAAGTTGTCTGTGCGTGGCGTTGGCAACTACCTCAAGCGTTGGGGATTCACCCCGCAAAAGCCGATCAAGAAGGCGTATGAGCAGCGCTCGGAGGCTGTGCAGGCATGGCTGGACAACGAATATCCGGCAATCGAACAACGCGCCAAGTCCGAAGGTGCCGAGATTCACTGGGGCGACGAAACGGCGGTCGTGAATACCGACGTGCGTGGCCGCTGCTACGCACCGGCCGGCAAAACACCGGTGACCTTTGCGGTAGGCGGCACGCGCCAGAAACTGTCGATGATCGCCACCGTCACCAATCAGGGCAAGACACGCTGGATGATCATTGACGAGTCGTTCAATTCGGACAAGCTGATTGAGTTCCTGCAAGCCTTGATCCGGGACGCAGGCAGGAAAGTGTTTCTGATCCTCGATAACCTGCGCGTCCATCACAGCAAGCCGGTCAAGGCTTGGGTCGAGGAGCATAAAGACAGGATCGAGCTGTTCTATCTGCCCAGCTACAGCCCGGAGCTCAACCCGGAAGAACGGCTCAATGCTGATTTGAAGCAGGCGCTTTATACAAAGGTTCCGGTACGCACCAAGGTCAAGTTGAAAGCCGCTGCAACCGAGCACATGCAGGCGTTGGAGAAATCACCCGAGCGGGTGAGAAAGTTCTTCCAGGATGCACGCGTAAAGTATGCAGCCTGAATCACGGATAAATCAGGCCGGATCAATAAATCCAGGCGCGCTGATTGACTTTCTCAACGCAGCGATTAACAGTCTCCAGGCTTTGCATCGACAGTATTTCTATTGATCCGGCATCATTTATCCGAGAGAGGGAGTAGGTCGGCAATACTTTGCCGACGCACGCTGCGGGCTAGGACACCAGCTTCGGCACGGCCTGCACGGCCGCCACCGAATGCGAGTGGCCCAGCGCCAGCGCATAGATGCGCTGCAAATCCTCTTCACTGATATCGACAAACGTGTCGATCTGGGACAGCGCATAGACCAGGTCACTGTGCGGGATCATGGCTTCCTCTTCCGCAACGCCAACCGAGTCAGTGCCTGCATTGCGTTCCTTGATCGCACGATGCCAGCACTGGGGATAACGCCGCCAGTGGAACGGAAAATTGAATGCCACCGCCACCGCGAGGATGACGACAACGTTCAATAAAACAGGGCTGAACACGTACCCAAAGCCCAATGCGTGAACCGCATCGCCCCCCAGAACGGCATATAACGCAGTGGCCCCACCGGGCGGATGCAGACAGCGCAGGCTGTACATGGCAGCGATCGACAGCGCCACAGCGAGCGAGGCGGCCAGCATGGGATCGCCGCCCAGCCAGTGTGCGCAGGTAACGCCGATGAGCGCCGACACCAGATGTCCGCCAAACACGGGCCAAGGTTGCGACAGCGCGCCATGCGGCGCCGCGAACAGCAACACCTCCGAGGCCCCCATCGACGCTACGGCCAGCACGCCGCCATGTCCCCCCAGCCAGAATTGCCCCACCCACAACACCGCAAGAATGCCAACCAGACCGCCGCCCGCTGAAATCCAGTGTTCGCGCTCGGATACAGAATAAGCCAATTTTCTAACCACTATTTCGAGCCCGAAAGTTGAATTCGCAAGGATGTGAACGTGTGTAGCGCCCACCAGACTGAACCGCCAGGACGGCGCAAACCCGGGCATTTACCCCGGGCATCGACTTCAACCTGTGCTCCAGTTACGCGGACGGCGCATGCCGGCAATTTTGCAGGCCTGCTTGACGTAGCCATAAGGGAACAGCACGAACAGCCGCTTTTGCGCATCCCGCCCTACGCTTTCGGCCAGATGCTTGATGGCAAAGCGGGCATCCGCCGCAACCTGGTGCTCATCATAAAAATCGCGCATATAACGAATCACGTCCCAGTGTTCAGCGGTCAGCTCGATGTTTTCGTCCCGCGCCAAAACCTCGGCCACTTCTTCGTTCCAGTCGGCGGGTTCGATCAGATAGCCTTCAGCATCGCGCTCGGGCATCAATGTCGCGATATCAGGTGTTTGCTCCATAACAAGCTCCTCGAAATGACGATGGGCCTAGTTTAGGGATCCCTTATATATCCATCAAACGATATATTTTGGTATCTAATATCGAAAAACCCGATATCTAAGCCATGGACACCGAACTCGCTCGTACCTTCCTCATGGTCGCCGCCAGCGGCAACTTCGTCGCGGCCGCCAGCCGCCTGCACGTCACCCAGTCAACGGTGAGCGCCCGCATCCACACCCTGGAAGCCCAGCTGGGCGCGCGTTTGTTTCAACGCGGCCGCAACGGCGCCGTTCTCACGCCGTCCGGCAAACGTTTTCTGCGCCACGCCAAAAACCTGGTGCGCACCGTCGAGCAGGCCCACCACGACGTCGGCCTGCCGCAAGGATTTCGCGATGTGCTGACGCTCTCCGGGCGCATTGCGGTATGGGAAGGCTTCCTGCCGCACTGGGTGGCGTGGATGCAACAGGCCGCGCCGGATGTCTCGCTGCGCCTGGAAATCGGCTTCGAGGCCGACATCATGCAGGGCCTGATCGAAGGCACAGTGGACATCGGTGTGATGTACACGCCGACGTCACGCTCCGGCCTGGTGGTCGAACCGCTATTCGACGAAACCCTGCTGCTGGTGACCAGCGATCTCAAACGCGGCTGGCCGGACGAGGGTTATATCCACATCGACTGGGGACCGGAATTCCACGCCCAGTTCAGCGACCATTACCCCGACGCGCCCCCGCCCGCGCTGGTTGCCAACATCGGCTGGCTGGGCGTGCAGCAACTGCTGACCTACGGTGGAAGCGGCTATTTTCCGCAACGACTGGTGCGGCGTTATATCGAAGCCGGGCAGTTGTGGCGCGTGCCGCACACCCCGCAATTCAAACTACCCGCCTATATGGTATTCCCGCGCGATAGCGATAACGCCACGCTGAAGCAGGCGCTCGATGGATTGCGCGAACTGGCTCGCGCGGAGCAGATGCACGACGACTGATCAGATTTTGTTACCGTTACGCCGCGTTGCGTCAAGAAAGCGAAATGGTAATTCGGTCAGATTGAAACTTACCAGCGCGCTCAGGCCGGTGAATCATCGGGCGCAAAACGGCCAAGTACAGCCCTTCAATCAAAGGCCGATTCAAAGATGAAGTGCAACGGCGTTATGACACGAATGATGCAGCCATCGTGGACACGATTCAATCCGGGAGGGGGTGTCAGCGCGGCTTGATGGCAACCATATCGATCAGCGCCGACATGCCGTGATGGTGACTGCCCTCGCTAATAAAGGATTCGTGCGCGTGCAGATGGGTGATGTCCCAGTCGCCAAACCACGCGCGCAATAAATCGGCGGTATACATGTTGGCGGCATCGGGCGGACCGCCGGTGCCGAACTCAAGCTGCTTCGGCGTGTAGCCCTGCAGGATTAACAACCCGCCAGGCTTCAGCGTGCGGCGGATGCCGGCGATGATGCGCTCACGTTCGGGCGGTGGGGCAAACTGAATAAAGATGGCGGCGACAAGATCGTAGGTCTCCTCGGGCCAGTCCCAGTTGAGCACATCGACCTGTTCAAACGCCAGGGTCACGCGGCGCTCCTCCGCCAGCTTGCGGGCCTTTTCCAGCGCCACCGGCGACACATCAATCGCATGCACATACGCACCCTGCCCGGCCAGCCACACGCCGTTGCGGCCTTCGCCATCGGCGATCGCCAGCGCGCGCATGCCCGACCGAATCAGGCCCGCCTGGCTGGCCAGAAATACGTTCGGCGCGGTGCCGAAGATATAGTCCTCAGTGGCATACCGCTGGTCCCAGAAGGGCGAACCCATCAACAGGCCCTATTTGGCATGCTCAACGAACAGGCGCTCGAGCTGCGCGGCGGGCACCATGCCGGGAATACGCTGGCCGTCCGCAAAAATGAGGGTGGGCGTGCCGGATATTTTCAGCCTGGCACCCAGCGCGATGGTTTCATCGACAGGGTTTGCACATTGGCCATCGTTTTTCGGCACGATGTCCTTCGTGGTGTAGTCATCCCATGCCTTGTTGCGGTCGGGCGCGCACCAGATCTGTTTCGAAATTTGCACTGCCTTGGGGTGCAGACCCTCGATCGGGTAGAGGAAGGTGTAAACGGTGATGTTGTCGACCTTGGTCAACTCCGCCTCGAATTTGCGGCAGTAAGGGCAGTCGACATCGGAGAACACCACCAGCTTGCGCGCGCCATTGCCCTTGACGGTCTTCAGTGCGTTTTTCAAGGGCAGCGTGTCCCAGTTCACTGCCTGCAATTGATTGAGGCGGGCCTGTGTCAGGTTGCGACGATTCTTAAAATCAATGACGTCACCCGCGAACAGGTATTGTGCCTTGGCATCGGCGTACAGCAACTGACCATCGAGGTACACCTCGAACAGACCGCTGTAGGGCGTTTGTTTGATTGAGCTGATTTGCGCCTTGGGAAACTGCTGCAACAAGGCTTTGCGAATAACCGTCTCATTGGCCTGTGCGCTTGCGGCCAGCATCAAGGTTGCGGCTAGCGCAAAAGGAATGAATTTCATATAACGCTCCAAAGTTAATCAAAAAATCGTCAAGACATCGCTTCGCGCACCAGCGCGGTTTTCAGCGGCAGCAACGGGTTAATGCACTGCATCCCTACATTGCGCAACCATGCAGCGCGATCGTCGGCAAACAGGTGATGCAGGCCATGGGTGAGTATCTGCATACGTTGTACGGGTTCTGCGCGCTGGCGGGCATAGGTATTTAATACCCGCACATCGCCACAACGGGTGTGACGATGCTGCTGCGCCAACACTTCGCACAGGGCCTCCGCGTCACCAAACCCCAGGTTGACGCCTTGCCCTGCCAGCGGATGCACGCCGTGCGCCGCATCGCCGATCAACGCCACGCCCGGTGCAACGGGCGTCTGCAGCGTAATCAAGCGCAATGGAAAAGCGGCGGCAGGCGTCAATAAACGCAACGCACCGAGCTGGTCGTGGCCCGCATCCCGCACCCTGTCGGCGAGCGCGATTGCATCCAATCCGAGCAATACGTCCGCATCGGCCGCCTGAGTTGACCAGACCATGGACAGTCGGTTCCCCGCAAGGGAATCGCGACGCCCCGCCAAGGGAAGCCAGGCCAGGATGTCGCTGTCAAAAAACCACTGGTACGCCGTGCCGCGATGCGGGCGTTCGCATTCAAAATTTGCCACCACGCCGCTCTGCCCATAGGGCGTCAGGGTCGAACGCAGGCCCGACCATTCACGAATACGCGATGCCGCACCGTCCGCGCCGACGACCAGTTCGGCTTCAAGCAGCCTCCCATCGGCCAGGGTCAATTTCGAACAGGGCTCATCCCATTCAATTGACGTGATCACGTCCGGGCACAACAATTCCACATTGCCGTCAGCCTGCAATGCCTGCCACAGCGCATGCTGCAGGCGCCCGTTCTCGACAATGAACGCCAGCTGCGGCACGCCCGACTCATACGCATCGAGACGGATAGCGCCAGTCGAATCGCCCGCCACATCCATGCGAAAAACCGGCTGGATGCGGCTGGCGTCCACACGCCGCCAGGCGCCCAGGCTGTGCAGAAAACGCTGACTGGAAGGACTGATGGCGTAAATCCGGGTGTCCCACAGTTCATTCGGCGGCTGGGGCGGCTGGCGTTCGACCAACGCAACGCGCAGGCCCTTCCGTCCGAGCGCCAGCGCCGCAGCGGCGCCCACCAGGCCCGCGCCGACAATGACGACCTGGTAGCGTTCGGCATTCATCCGCGCGCCCCAAAAATCATCCGCCGGGCAACAAAACCTTTCAGCGGGGGAAAGGCTTCCAGCGCCAGCAGGCCCAACCCGCGCGCATGGCGCAGGGGCGCAACATCATTGGAAAACACCCGCACCAGAAAATCGGTGAAGCCCACGCCGCCCAGTACGTCGACACGGCGTCCGCGCGCATAGGCGGCCAGCATGGCCGGACTGCCCAGCGCCTCGACGGGCGTATCGCCGCACAGGCTCGCCAGTTCCCACGCGTCGCGCAAGCCGATATTGAAGCCCTGCCCCGCCACCGGATGCAAGGTCTGCGCGGCATTGCCGATGCGCACCACGCGCGCGTTCGCTTCGCTGCCAGTGTAGGCCAGCTTGAGCGGGAAGGTTTTACGCGGCGAGGCCGACAGAAACCGGCCCTGCCTGCCACCGAAGTGGCGATACAGGGCGCTCAGGAATTCGGCGTCGGGTAGCGCGGCGATACGCTGGGCGTCGTCATTGCTGGCGGTCCACACCAAGGCATAACGGTCCCCTTTTGGCAGCAAGGCCGCCGGGCCTTCGGGCGTAAAGCGTTCGAAAGCCTGGTTCGCATGCGGCAGCTCGGTCTGCACTTCGCACACCACCGCCATCTGGTCGTAATCGCGTGAAATTTTGGGATCGGGCGCCGCCTCGCCGCGTCCGCCATCGGCCACCACCACCAGCGGGGCTGTCAGCGTGTTGCCCGCTGATGTGTGCGCACGGGCATGATCCAACTCCGACTCGATGCGCTCGACCGCCACGCCGTAATCCGCGGCAATGCGTGCGTCTTGCAGCGCCTGTTTCAGCGCAGCCGTGAGGGCGGCGTAGGGCAGCACATAGCCCAGTGCCGTCACCTTGATTTCATCGGCCGACAGGCGTGCCATACCCAGCGCGCCGCGCTGGGAAATATGAATACGGGTGATCGGGGTGACATCCTCAAGCGTGTCCCACACGCCCAGGCGATCCAGGATCAAACGCGAACCATAAGATAAAGCCAGCGTGCGCGTATCGGCGCGCGCATCGGCGGGCTGCGCTTCGAGCACGTGCGCGTCGATTCCATGCTGCCGCAGCGCCAGCGCACACACCGCGCCGACCGGCCCGGCGCCGACAATCAGCACGGGCTTTATCCCTGCATCCACGCTTCGATCTCGGCCACGGTTTTCGGCGGCGAGGTCATGACTTCGCAGCCGGATTCGGTCACCACCACATCGTCCTCGATACGAATGCCGATGTTCCATAGCGCTTCGGGCACATCGTCCGCCGGGCGAATATAAAGACCCGGCTCAACCGTCAGCGTCATGCCTGTTTGCAATGGGCGCCATGCGCCGTCGATCTTGTATTCGCCCGCGTCGTGCACGTCCAGCCCCAACCAGTGGCCGGTTTTGTGCATGTAAAAACGGGTGTAGGCGTTCGCTTCGATCAAGCCATCGACGCTGCCTTCCAGCAATTTCAAATCGATCATGCCCTGCGTCAGCACGCGCACCGCCGCCTCGTGCGGGGCGTTCCAGTGGCTGCCCGGACGTACCTCGTCGATGGCGGCAATCTGCGCCGCCAGCACCAGTTCGTAGGCATCCTTCTGCGCCGCCGAGAAACGGCCGTTCACCGGGAAGGTTCGGGTGATGTCGGCCGCGTAGCTGCCGAACTCGGCCGCGGCGTCGATGAGCAGCAGGTCGCCATCGCGCAGCGGCTTGTTGTTGAATACATAGTGCAATACGCAGGCATTGGCACCGCTGGCGACGATGGAATTGTAGGCCGGTGCTTCGGCGCCGCCACGGCGGAAAGCTGACAACAGCTCTGCCTCAACCTCGTATTCGTGGCCGCCGGGCCGGGTGATACGCATGGCAGCACGATGTGCGCCGGTGGAGATTTCGGCGGCGCGGCGCATCAGGGCCAGTTCATGGGCATCCTTGATCAGGCGCATCTCGTCGAGCGCATGGCGCACATCGACAATCTCGCCCGGCGCGATGACGCCCTGCCGCGTCTTCGCCCGCACCGCATTGAGCCAGCCGATCACGCGCGCATCCCACGCCGGGTTATCTCCCACTGCATAGGCAAGGCGCTCGCGATTGCCCATCAGATCGGGCAGCCTGGCGTCAAGCTCCGTAATCGAGTAAGCAGCATCGAAGCCAAAATGGGCCTGTGCCGCCTGCGGACCGTAGCGAAAGCCGTCCCATATCTCGCGCGACGCGTCCTTGTCGCGGCAAAACAGGATCGACTTCGGCGCGGCGCCGCCCACCATCACCACCACCGCCTCGGGTTCGGTAAAACCGGTCAGCCAGTAGAAATAGCTGTCGTGCCGATACGGATAGTGGGAGTCGCGATTGCGTGGCACCTCCGGCGCGGTGGAGACGATGGCAATGCCGTCACCCAGTGTGGCGGCAAGGCGGGCACGACGTTGAACATGATTCCGGACATCAGACATGGTGGCGTAGGCTTTCATCAAGTTGCTGCAAACGTTCGGGCGTACCCACATCGACCCAGCGGCCGGCGTGGTGCTCGCCGCTGGCCCGCCCGGTATCCATCGCCAAACGTAACAAAGGCACAAGCGGCGCCTTGACGCCGGCTTCAGTATGGGCAAACAGCGCGCGGTGATACACGCCAATACCGGAAAAAGTGAATCGCGCAGGATTCGGCGTCGTCGGCACATCGGAATTGACCACCCGCCCCGCTTCCAGCACGAAATCCCCATTGGGATGATGCGGCGGATTGTCGACCAGCACCAGATGCGCCCAGTCCTGCCCCGCCGCCAGCCGCGCCATCGGCTCGGCGAGGCGACTGAAATCAAATTCGGTATAAATATCGCCGTTCACTACCGGGAAAACCTCGCTCTCGATCAACGGCAGCGCCGTAGCAATCCCCCCCGCCGTTTCCAGCGCAGCACCGTTCCCGAGCGTGTCTTCGATCTGTTGTCCTAGATGGGCATGGTTGATGACGATATGGTTGAAGCCCGCCGCACGCAATCGCTCGATATGCCAGACGATGAGCGGCTTGCCGCCCACCTGCAGCAACGGCTTCGGGGTGTGGTCGGTAAGCGGGCGCATCCGTTCGCCGCGCCCGGCAGCCAGGATCATTGCCGTTGCGCCGTTGAAGCCCCGGACACTCAATGCGCAACCCCCACCTGCGGCTGCGTATCCTGCAACGCATCCAGCAAATACAGCATCGGCTTCAGTTCGATGTAACGTTCGCAAACCTTGCGCAGGTAACCCATCACCAGCGGCATGTCTTTCAAATAACCATCCTTGCCATCGCGATGGTACAGCCGCGCAAAAATGCCGAGTATCTTGATATGGCGCTGCGCGCCCATCCATTCGAAATCGCGCCAGAAGTCGCCAAAGTCCTCGCGCACCGGCAATCTGGCGGAACGCGCTTTTTCCCAGTAACGGATCACCCAGTCGAGCTGATATTCCTCATCCCACTGGATATAGGCGTCACGGTAAATCGAGGCGAGGTCGTAGGTGATGGGGCCATAAACCGCATCCTGGAAGTCGAGAATGCCGGGATTTGGCTCGCTCACCATCAAATTGCGCGAATGCCAGTCACGATGCACAAACACCTGCGGTTGCGCGAGATTGTTGGCCAGCAGATATTCAAACGCGGCATTCAATGTTGCCGTTTGTTCATGCGTCAATTCCGCACCCAGATGTTTACCGACATACCACTCGGGAAACAGCATCAACTCGCGGGTGAGCAAGGCCCGATCGTATTCGGGCAACACCCCAGGACAGCTGGCCAGCTGAATACGGATCAGCGCATCATTCGCTGCCAGATACAGTTCACGCGCCACGGACAAATTAGGTGCCACCGGGTAAGGACTGGCCAGCCCGGGTTCCGGGGGGGCGAGCGCGGCCTGATTCAGCGCCGACAGGTAAGTGATATCGCCTAAATCAGTTAGCAGCAGGAAGCCTTGTTGCAGATCCTGCGCCATGACCTGCGGCACGTGCACACCCGCATCGGCAAACAAACGGGCGACCGCAATAAACGGCCGGCAATCCTCATGCGCCGTGGGCGCGTCCATCACGATATAATCGCGTCCTTTGGCAGTGACGCGAAAGTAACGGCGGAAGCTGGCATCCGCCGAAGCCGGGGCGATTTCAATCGATTCCGTCCCGAGTTGTAATGCGGCCCAGGCCTTTAATGCTTGCAAACGATCCACTGCCATATTGCTCCGAATAATGCTGTTCCAATTAACCTTTGCCCGGATTTTACATCGCTTGACCCACTTGCCTGGCTTTACGTCCATCGCGTTGCTTCTTACTGTCAGTACAGCGGTAGCGGATGGGCTCGCGTTGAAAAAGGATGCCGAGTTATCGGGCTCGACGGTGGCCGGCAAGGCGGGGCCGATGTTTGTGTCTGCCGACCGCATCGAATCGACCGCGCCCAACGTCATCGAAGCCAGCGGCCGAGTGGAAGCCCGGCAGGCGGGCAACAATTTCTTTGCCGACTGGCTGCTTTACGACACCACGCTCAGTCTGGTTCAGGCCAGGGGCCAGGTTCGAATGGAACAGCCCACGCTGCTGGTGGAGGGCGATTCGCTCAGGCTCAATATCAACGATTACAGCGGCGAGCTGACCCAGCCGGTCTACCAACTCACCGACCAGCCGGGTCGTGGCAATGCCGAACGCATTGATTTCATCGACAAACATCACTACACGCTGAAGGATGCGACTTACACCACGTGTTCGGCCGGCAATGACGACTGGTTTCTCAAGGTAAAAGATCTCGACCTCGACAAGACCCGCAATGTGGGCACCGCACGCAATGCCACCTTGCGCTTTCTGGGCGTGCCGATCCTGTACACCCCATGGATGGACTTCCCGCTGAACAATGCGCGCAAGACCGGCATGCTGGCGCCCACTTTCGGCACCACCGAGCGCAGCGGGCTCGATATTCTGGTGCCGTATTACCTCAACCTCGCGCCCAACTACGACGCCACGCTCTATCCCCGCCTGCTGTCCAAACGCGGGGTCCAGCTGGGCGGGGAATTCCGCTATCTGCTGGATCAAGTCCGCGGCGAAAATCGCCTTGAATATTTACCGAACGACAACGAAGCCAATCGCTCGCGCTGGAGCCTGGCGCTCAGGAATGAATACCGCCTGAACGCCAGCACGCTGGCCGGCATGCAGTTCAATCGCGTTTCGGATAACGATTATTTTCGCGATCTGTCCAACCTCATTTCTTCCACCTCGATTTCCCACCTCAATCGCGAAGCCTGGCTGACGACGCAACACGCCAACTGGAATGCCGAACTGCGCGCGCAAACCTTCCAGACGCTGCAGGATTCCTCCGCGCCCACGGCTATTGTTGAGCCTTATGCACGATTGCCCCATGCGCGCCTGGGCATGACCCACACCCTGAACAATGGTCTGGAGTTCAAGCTGGAAACCGAGGCCACCCGTTTTGCGCACGCGACGCGGCCTGAAGGGACGCGCGTGCTGGCCTATCCTACTGTGCGCCTGCCGCTCACCAATTCTTTCGGTTTCCTCACCCCGCAAATCGGCTGGCACAGCAGCTATTACGCGCTGGACGACAGCGCTGCCAAGCAGAATATCAAGCGCAACCTGCCCATCTTCAGCCTCGACAGCGGCGTCACCTTTGATCGCCCCGTCCGGTTTGCCGGCAATGATTATGTACAGACACTCGAACCGCGTGCCTACTATGTTTTCGCGCCCTACCGCGACCAGGAAGCCATACCGGTTTTCGATAGCGCACAGCTCGATTTCAACTATGCGCAAATGTTCACTGAAAACCAGTTCATCGGCGGCGACCGGATTAACGATGCCAACCAGCTGACCGTCGCGGTCACCAGTCGCTTCACGGAGGCATCCAGCGGTCTGGAACGTCTGCAGGTCACGCTTGGCCAGCGCTATTACTTCGCCTCCCAGCAGGTCACGCTGCCCGGCGTTGCAGCGCGCACCAGCAATGCCACCGACCTGCTTGCCGCCGTGAGCGGGCAAATCACCCAGGATTGGCGCATCAACACCGCCTGGCAATTCAATACGCAGAACGGCACCACGATTCGCCGCAATCTGGGGGCCTCCTACCGCCCCGGTCCGGGTCGCGCATTGAACTTTGGTTACCGCTTCATTGACCAAGCTACCGACCAGGTTGACCTGTCCGCGCAATGGCCGCTGGGTCACCGCTGGTATGGCATGTTCCGCTACAACTATTCTTTCCAGGACAAAAAGCTGGTCGAAGGCCTGGCAGGACTTGAATACAATGGCGGTTGCTGGGCTGTGCGCGGTGTCTTTCAGCGCCTGGCCACCAAGGAAAACCAGTCAACCGACGCAGTGTTCTTCCAATTGGAGTTGAGCGGCATGGGGCGTTTGGGCTCCAACCCGCTCGACGTTTTGAAACATAGCATTCCCGGATACAGGCCTAGCAATGACATTCTTCAAACGCCCTGAATGGCGCCGCCCCCTTGCGATGCTGGTGATGTTGATAGCCGCATCGGCCTCGCTGCCCGCGCAGGCTGCCGTCACGCCGCTCGACCATATCGTCGCAGTCGTCAACGACGAAGTCATCACGCGGCAGGAACTCGCCCGGCGGTATAACGAAGTGACGCAGAAGCTGGCCAAACAAAACACCCCGCTGCCGCAGCGGGACATCCTTGAAAAGCAGCTCCTCGAACGCATGGTCACCGAGCTGGCGCTGCAGCAACATGCGCGCAGCACGGGCGTGCGAGTCGACCCGACGCAAATCGAGCGCGCCCTGCAGCGCATTGCCGCACAGAACAAGCTCGACATGGCCGGACTGCAAGCAGCGCTGACCCGCGATGGCATGACCCTCGACAGCTTGCGCACCACCATACGCAACGAAATCCTGATTGCCCGGGCACGCGAGCGCGATGTCGATAACCGTATTTCAGTGAGCGATGCCGAAATCGAAGGCTATCTGCAGACCCTGACGCAACAGGGGGTGGAAACGGAATACAACTTCGCGCACATTCTGATTACCGTGCCGGAAAACGCTTCTCCCGAGCAAATTCAGGCACGTCGTGCCCGCGCCGAAGACGTCCTCGCCCAGCTTGCAAAGGGCGCCGACTTTGCCCAGTTGTCCGCCAGCCACTCCGATGCGCCCAATGCCCTGCAGGGCGGGGGCTTCGACTGGCGTGCCAGTGGCAAGCTGCCTTCGCTGTTTGTGGATACCCTGAAATCCATGCAACCCGGCCAGACCAGCCCGCTGGTGAAAAGCGGCAACGGCTTTCACATCCTCAAGCTCTACGACAAGCGCGGGCTTGATGCCACACTCAACGTCACCCAAACGCATGCGCGTCACATTCTGATCAAAACCAATGAGCTGACGTCGGAATCCGACGCCCGCACCCGCCTGTTGCAGCTCAAGGAACGCATCGACAACGGAGTGAAGTTCGGGGAGCTGGCGCAGCTGCATTCCGAGGATGGCAGCGCATCAAAAGGTGGCGACCTTGGCTGGGTCAACCCCGGCGACACCGTGCCCGATTTCGAACAGGCAATGGACGCATTGAAGCCGGGCGAGGTGAGTGCCCCCATCCAGTCCCCATTCGGCTGGCATCTGATTCAAGTACTCGAGCGACGCAATCAGGATGTCACCCAGGAGCGCCAGAAACTGCTGGCACGTCAGGCCATTCGCGAACGCAAGGCTGAAGAAGCGTTTGAGGACTGGGTCCGGCAAATTCGCGACTCGGCTTACGTCGAACTGCGTCCCATCAATTGAGCCGAACCAGGGTGAGCGAAGCCGTGAGCCTGCCCACCCTCGCCCTGACTGCAGGCGAACCTGCCGGGATCGGTCCCGAGCTCTGCATTGCGCTGTCGCACCAGGAATTGCCCTGCCGGCTATCGGTCCTGGGCGATATTGACGTCCTGCGAGACCGCGCCGCGCAACTCGATGTCCGGGTCAACTTCATCACGAGCGAAGCCGTCCCCGCGCATCAACCGGGAACGCTTCATGTACACCACATTCCCGTCGCCGCCCCGGTTACCCCGGGCATGCTCGATGCGCGCAACAGCGCCCACGTCCTGGCCTTGCTGGATGCCGCACTTGCGGGCTGCATGGACGGCACCTACCACGCAGTCGTCACGGCGCCGGTACACAAGGGCATCATCAACGACGCCGGTTTTGCTTTTACCGGCCATACCGAATACCTGGCCGACCACAGCGGCACGCAAAAAGTCGTGATGATGCTGGCTGGCGGCGGCTTGCGCGTTGCGCTCGCCACCACCCACCTGCCCTTGCGCGAGGTGGCCGACGCCATCACGCCCGAATTGCTCACGGAGGTGGTCCGCATACTGCATGACGACCTCCAAAACAAATTCGGCATCGCCGTACCGCGCATTCTGGTGGCAGGACTCAATCCGCACGCGGGTGAGTCGGGCCACCTGGGACGCGAGGAAATCGACATCATCGAGCCCGCACTCGACCGCCTGCGCGCACAAGGCCTGAACCTCGTCGGCCCGCTGCCCGCCGACACGCTGTTCTCGCGCATTCGTCATGATCCCTGCGACGCCGTGCTGGCGATGTATCACGACCAGGGCTTGCCCGTCCTTAAATACGCCAGCTTCGGCGCCGGGGTGAACATCACCCTGGGCCTGCCCTTCATCCGCACTTCGGTCGACCATGGCACCGCACTCGACCTCGCCGGCAGCGGCCGGGCCGAAGTCGGCAGCCTGTTGACGGCAATTGAAGTCGCAATGGACATGGCGTCCCGAGCACGCAGCCAGTAGCGGCACCCCGACTCATTCCGACCCTGAATATGCACACCCCCCGCAAGCGCTTCGGCCAGAACTTCCTGATCGACGACGGCATCATCCACGCCATCGTTCACGCAATTCATCCGCAGCCGGGCGAAACCGTCGTCGAAATCGGACCCGGGCTGGGCGCGTTGACCAAACCCCTGCTCGACTGCCTGCCGCACCTGCATGCGGTCGAGCTCGACCGCGACATCGTCGCTCGCCTGCAAAGAGCCTGGCCGGCCGATCGGCTCACGGTACACAGCTGCGATGCGCTGAAATTCGATTTTGGCGCGCTGGGTCACGACTTGCGCATTATTGGCAACCTGCCCTACAACATTTCCACCCCGCTGCTGTTTCACCTGATCGAATTTTCCGAGCACATCCGCGACCTGCATTTCATGTTGCAGAAGGAAGTGGTCGAGCGCATGGTCGCCGAACCTGCCACCAACGATTATGGCCGGTTGACCGTCATGCTGCAGCGACGCTTTCATCTGGAATGGCTGCTGGATGTGCCGCCCACGGCGTTCAACCCGCCCCCTAAAGTCAATTCCGCGGTAGTTCGCCTGATCCCGAAAAAACCGGCTGAAGTCGTCGCACTCAACGAACATGTATTTGCACGCGTTGTCGCGGCTGCGTTTTCGCAACGGCGAAAAACCCTGAAGAACACCCTCGGCGGCCTGCTCAAACCCGAAGACTTTGCCGCGTTGAACATTGACGCCGGCCTGCGCGCAGAGGCCTTGTCGCTTTCTGCCTATGAATCTATTGCCCGGCACCTGACCGCCCTTAAAGCCGAGCTGCTCGCCTGATGAAATCGCCCGGCACGCGTCGCACCCCGATTCCCTTCCTCCCCCTCGTCCTCCTTTTCTTGACGATCGCGAGTCTTACGCGGCTGGTATTGACCCTGCATGCCGGCCTGGACAAAGTGCCCCTCACCCTGTGGCCAGGCCTTTTCCTGCACGGACTGGGTTTCGATTTTGTCGCACTGTTCTGGATCCTCGCCCCGATGCTGATGTGGGCCGCCATTTGGCCCGTGCGCTGGCGCAACACACGCTGGCAAGGCGGATTGCGCCTGGTGATTTTCTTTGCGTTTGCGGCGAGTTTCATCTTCGTCGCCCTGTCGGAATGGACGTTCTGGGAAGAGTTTGAAACCCGTTTCAACTTTATCGCCGTCGACTACCTGGTTTACACGCATGAGGTCATCGGCAATATCCTCGAATCGTATTCGGTGCCGGCGCTGCTGACCGCGGTATTTGTATTGGCGCTGGGACTCACCTGGCTGTTTCGCCATCCCATCCGGCGTGCGCCCGCACCCGCACCCCAGGCGGGCGGGCGGGTCATGTATGCCGTGCTGGCATTGCTCCTCCCCTGGAGCACCCTGCATCTGAGCGACATCGAGCAGATGGCGTTTTCGCAAAATGCCTACGCCAATGAGCTCTCCGGCAACGGCTTGATGACATTTTTCGCCGCCTATCAACGTAACGAACTCGACTATGAACGCTTTTATGCCACGATGCCTCCCGCCCAGGCGACTCGCATCCTGCGTGAATTAGGCGTCAACAACATGCGCCCCGCGGGCGTTCACCCTGCGAACTTTCGCAAACCCGCAACCGGTCACACCCCAAGCACACCCTTCAGGCACACGCCCCGCAATGTGGTGCTGATTTCGGTAGAAAGTCTTTCGGCCAGCTATCTCGGCAGCTTTGGCAATCAAACCGGTTTAACGCCCAGGCTGGACGCATTGGCGAAAGAAGGGGTTTTATTCACCCAGCTCTATGCCACCGGCACCAGGACCGTTCGGGGGCTCGATGCCCTGTCTCTGGGAACGCCGCCCATACCCGGACAGGCTATCGTCCGACGTCCAGGCAACGAACATCTGGCAACGATAGGAGAAATCCTGCATCGCAGGGGTTTTGAAACCTTGTTTCTCTATGGGGGATATGGCTACTTCGACAATATGAACGCCTATTTTTCCAGCAATGATTATCGGGTCGTAGACCGAACCGATTTCCCGGAAGCCTCGGTCGGATTTGCCAATGTGTGGGGCGTGGCGGACGAATTCCTGTTCGACAACAGTCTGCTCCAGCTTGATCGAATTCATGCCGCCGGCAAACCATTCATGGCCCAGATCATGACGACCTCCAATCACCGCCCCTTTACCTATCCGGCGGGACGGATCGACATCCCCTCGCCGGGGCACCATGAGGGTGGCGTCAAGTACACCGATTACGCAATCGGAGACTTCATTGAGAAAGCGCGCAAGAAACCCTGGTTTGCAAACACCCTGTTTGTCATTGTGGCCGACCACTGCGCCTCGGCTGCGGGCCGCACCAAGCTTCCAGTGCCCGGTTATCACATCCCGATGATTTTTTATGCCCCCGCCCTCCTGGCGGCGGGCGAAGATGCGCGTTTGACCAGCCAGATCGATATCCCCCCCACACTGCTGGATATCCTGAACGTGCGGGGTGGTAACCGCTTCTTTGGTGAATCCGTGTATCAACAACGCGCCGAAAACCGCCGGGCTTTCATCAGCAACTATGAGGAGTTGGGGTATCTGAAAGCAGGAAAGCTCACCGTGCTCGGCCCTAAACACCGTATCGAGACATTCCGGATTGATCCGAAGGACGGCAGCGCCACCCCGACCGACCTCGATACACGTTTGCGCGACGAGGCCGTGGCGTATTACCAGACGGCGTCCATCGCCTACAAAAATGGCTCACTGAAAATGGACTCTGTGATTTCGCCTTGAGTCAGCGCGCTCACAGCGGGTATCCCTGAGGCTATTCAGTCGAACAAACCTCGGCTGATCCCTGCGCGGCCACCCTCAAGTGAGGCTAACCCGGAAGGAAAGCATAATCCGTGTAGCCTTTTTCCTCACCGGTATACAGCCGCTCGTAATCAGGTGGATTTAATGGCGCGCCCTGACGGAACCGTTCAACCAGATCGGGGTTTGCGAGCAGGAGGCGACCGTATGCAATCGCATCGGCCTCGCCTGACATCACGGCTGCCTGACCGGTTTCAAACCCATATTCGTTATTTAAAATCAGATTGCCTTTGTACAGCGCGCGCAACCGTGCATAGTCAAACGGCATCCATTTTTCTCTCGGCATCCCGCCCGTGCCCTGCAGCACATCCAGAAACGCAAGCTTCAGCGAATTGAGCTCGGCGACCACATGGTCAAAGGTTTCCTGCGGGTTGGCGTCATGAATGTCATTGAACGATGTCACCGGAGACAGCCGCAGGCCGACACGCTCATGGCCGATTGCCTTGCATACCGCCTGCAGCACTTCCAGCAGCAGGCGCGCACGGTTTTCCTTGCTGCCGCCGTAGGCATCCGTGCGCTGGTTGGTGGACGAGCGCAGAAACTGGTCCAGCAGATAGCCATTTCCAGCATGGATCTCGACCCCGTCAAAACCGGCATCCATTGCCTGACGCGCAGCCTGCGCATAGCTTTCGACCACGCCGGGGATTTCCGAAAGCAGAAGCGCGCGCGGCGTCACATAGTCTTTCATTGCCTCGCCGGTGAACACCTGTCCGGCCGGGCGAATCGCGGAGGGCGCCACCGGAAGACTGCCGCCGGGCTGCAGATCGGGATGCGAACTCCGCCCCACGTGCCAGAGCTGAATAGCCATCTTGCCGCCCGCACCATGTACGGCATCCGTCACCTGCTTCCAGCCCGCGACCTGCTCGGGAGTATGGATGCCGGGGGTGCGCGGATAGCCGTGGCCTTCCGCGCAAATCGGTGTGGCCTCGGTGAGTATCAAGCCGGCCGATGCCCGCTGACGATAGTATTCAGCCATCAGCGGGGTCGGCACATTGCCCACGCCGGCGCGGTTGCGCGTCAGCGAAGACATCACAATGCGGTTGGCAAGATCGATGGCACCGAAACGGGCAGGAGAGAACAGATCAGTCACGTTGGATTCCTTGAAATGCGCCATGCAGGCATGATGGCAAATGGTCTCGTCGTACCTTGAGGTTGAATTCGAAAACTCAAGCCCCGCAGCCTGAACACCTTAACGCATGCCGCGGTTGTCTGCCGACAAGGATGCGGTGTTGCCTTGCGGCGCCAAAGCTTGTGACAATCGCACATGCGGTCAACTATTGGCCCTTCACTCAAGAACGAATCATGACCGACAATCAGGAACGCTTTGAACACACCCTGGCACGGTTCGATGCAGCCAATGCCCAGGACCCTAACCTGGACGAAGGTCAGCCGAAAGAACTGCTTTACGGTCAGCGCATGTCGGACATGATCGGCCGCTTTGCACCGGACGCGTCCGAAGCGTCACAACTGGCCGTGCGCGCTCAGCACATCCAACGCTGGACGGTGCCGCGCAACACCTACCCAATGACCAAGGAAGGCTACCATGCGTGGCGCACCGGGCTGTATGCGTTTCATGCCAACACCGCCGGCGAGCTGATGCGCCAGGCCGGCTACGACGACGCCATGATCGAGCGCGTCAAGAAAGCGGTGGGCAAGCGCGGCATCAAGGTCAATCCGGAATCGCAGTTGCTGGAAGACATCGCCAACCTCGTTTTCATCGAGCATTACCTGCTGGCGTTTGCGCAAAGCAAGCCCGATTACGATGAAGCGAAATGGCTGGAGATCATCCGCCGGACGTGGGGCAAGATGTCGAAGCGCGCCCAGACTTTTGCGCTATCGGGAAAAATAAAATTACCGGAAGCCCTGCTGCCGCTGATTACCAAGGCAATCAGTTAAGCCGCAGTGCGGCCAAGCTTACGCGGTTGATTCCCGCGCCCACCCGGCTGTGCCTTTCTGGATGAATTCAATCGGGTAGCCATCCGGGTCTTCGATGAACGCAATCACCGTGGCGCCATGCGACATCGGGCCGGCCGGGCGCAGCACCTTGCCGCCCTTGGCGGTGGCGGCATCGCACGCCGCGTAAGCGTCATCGACTTCAATCGCGATGTGGCCATAGCCGCTGCCGACTTCGTATTTATCCACGCCCCAGTTGTAGGTGAGCTCAAGCACCGCGGCCCTGTCTTCGGTGTCGTAGCCGACAAAGGCAAGGGTGAACTTGCCGCCGGGGTAGTCCTTGCGACGCAACAACGTCATGCCCAAAACATGGGTGTAGAAATCAATCGAACGATCGAGATCGCCGACACGCAGCATGGTGTGAAGGATTCGCATCGTCGTTAAATCCTAAACAGTGAAGCGCCCATTGTGCGCAACTCGGCGCGGCGTGCAAGCGCATCGGGGCACAGCTTGGCGACCTGCGCCCAGAAACGCGGCGAGTGGTCAAGGTGAACGAGGTGGGCGAGTTCGTGTGCCGCTACGTAATCGATCAGCGTGAGCGGCGCCTGCACCAGCCGCCAGTTAAGCCGGACATGGCCACGCTGGGTGCAGCTACCCCATTGCGTCTGCGCGTTGGAAAGCGCAAAGCGGCTGGGGGTGCGCCCCAGTTTCTGCGCGATACGCGCGAGCCGCCAGGCTAAAAACCGTTCCGCGCGCCCGCGCAACCAGTCCCGGACCAGGGCGCCGGTGTCGGCATCGTACGGCGCATCGATGCGCAAAGTATCGCCATATCGACGCACCTCGCTGAACAACGCGGGCCGGATTTCGAGCCTGAGGGTTCGTCCAAGATAACGCACTGCGTTCAAGGGTTCAGCCGCAGCGTGCGGTGCGCGCAGCTGCATGCGCGTCCAGGCACGGGTGAGCCAGCCTTGCTGCTGCATCACATAGCGTTCGATTTCACCGCGCGGTGTCCAGCTGGGTGCGTGAATCCGCACTTCGCACGCGGTCACCGTCAACCCCAGCGTACGGCGGCGGCGTGAACGGCGCAGCTGATACGGAACGGCGGCGTCACCGATCTGCAAAACGCCGCTATTGGCGTGCGGCAGCAGGGGGCAACCTCGTCATTTCGCCTTCTATCCAGGCTTCCACTTCGCGCGTGAGATCAGCCGCGCTCTTGCCGGCAGTTTCGATCGCCGGGCCGATGCTGACCGTGACGATTCCGGGTCGTTTGATGAAGGCGTTTTTCGGCCACACTTCGCCGGCGTTGTGCGCCACCGGCACGATGGGGGCGCCGGAATCCGCCGCCAGCCAGCCGCCGCCGATGCCGTAGCGGCCTTTCTCGCCCGGCGCGACGCGCGTGCCCTCGGGAAACACCAGCACCCAGAATCCCTGTGCGAGCTTTTGCTTGCCCTGGCTGACAATCTGTTTCAGCGCCTCGCGCCCGGCGCCGCGATCGATGGCGATGGGCGAAAGCATGCGGAATGCCCAGCCAAAAAACGGCACCCTCAGCAGTTCCTGTTTGATCACGGGCGAGATGGGTGGAAACAGACACAGAAACGCCACCGTTTCCCAGGCCGACTGATGCTTGGCGAGAATGATGGAAGGCTGGATCGGCAGGTTTTCGGCACCCAGAATCACATACTGGATACCCAACACCCAGCGCGCCAGCCAGATCACCGTGTGGTTGTAGCCGGTAATAAGCTGGTAGCGCGCATGCGCCGAAAACGGAAAGCTGAACAACGCAATCACGCTGAAAAATATCGTCAGCACGGTCTGCAGGACCGCAAAAATCACCGAGCGGAGCAGGTTCATGCCACTGCCGCAAGCAGGTGTTCGACTGCCTCGCTCAAATTGGTGAATACCGGAGTGTTTTCGGGCAAGCCGCCCACCAGCAGGGTTTTCTCGCCCTTGCCGGTTCTCACGAGCAGGGGCCGAGCGCCCACGCTGGCCGCTGCCTGCAAATCACGCAGCGAGTCGCCAACCGATGGCACCCCAATCAGGTCGCGGCCATAACGCGCGGCGATCTCGTTAAACAGACCCGTTCTGGGTTTGCGGCAGTCGCAGTCCATATCGGCCGAATGCGGGCAATAAAACACCGCCTCGATGCGCCCGCCCGCCTGCGCCACCGCCTTGTGCATCTTGGCGTGAATGGCGTTCAGCGTCGCCATCTCGAACAGCCCGCGCGCCAGCCCCGACTGGTTGGTCGCCACCACCACGCGCCAGCCCTCGCGCGTCAACTGCGCGATCGCCTCCAGACTGCCGGGAATGGGCTTCCATTCATCCGGTGACTTGATGAACTGATCGGAGCCAATATTGATGACGCCGTCACGGTCGAGAATAATGAGCTTCATGGCGTGAGTTTAGGCGGCCAGGCGGGAGATGTCAGCTACCCGGTTCATGGTCTGGTGCAACTGGTTCAGCAAGGCCAGCCGGTTGGCCTTGAGCACAGGATCGTCGACGTTGACCATCACACTGTCGAAGAAGGCATCAACCGGCGTTTTGAGTGCTGCCAGCGCCTGCAAAGAGGCTGTGTAATCGCCGGACGCAAACGCGGAATCGGCCCTCGGGGCGATCTCGCCGAGCGCAACAAACAGCGCCGTTTCAGCCGCCTCAACAAAACGTGCGGGATCAGCCGCATCGCCCACTTCGCCTTCAGCCTTTTTCAGGATGTTGCCGACGCGCTTGTTGGCTGCGGCAAGCGCGGGGGCTTCGGGCATAGCAGCAAAGGCACGCACCGCGTTAAGTCGTTTGGGAATATCGGCCAGTACAGGCGGGCGTAGCGCCAGCACGGCATCGATTTCCTGCGTACTGTAACTTTGCTCGCGCAAAGAACCTGCCAGCCGGTCAAAAATGAAATCGATAACCCGATGTACGGTGTTGGGATCAAAAATACGCTTTTCAAAACCCGACCCATGGACAACCAAGGCGCCCTTGGAGTTTTTTATTTTTTCAGCAATCTCTGCTTTCTGCTGCTGTCGATCCCAAAAATTACGCTGGAGTTTTTCATCATCCAATACCGAAAATACATGCTTTACCAGAATTTCGATTTCAATTTTTAAATCACGCTCAACGAGCAGACGAATCACACCCAGCGCATGCCGGCGCAAGGCAAACGGATCCTTGTCCCCCGTCGGGAACTGCCCGATACCGAACAGGCCAACCAGCGCCGCCAATTTGTCCGCCAGCGCCACGCATACCCCGACATCGTTG
>JADMKH010000082.1:0-857 GCA_018780025.1 Thiobacillus sp. | reverse complement strand
GCAGGTCATCACCGGCGCACCGCGGCTTGTAGTGATCCTCGATGGCGAAGGCGATGTCTTCAGACAAACCATCGTGCTGCGCGTAGTAGCGCCCCATGATGCCTTGCAGTTCCGGAAACTCCCCCACCATGTCGGTCAACAGGTCAGCCTTGGCCAACAGCGCGGCGTGGTTAGCGTGCAAAGCCAATTCCTCGTTACCGAGCATCCGGCCCATGGCACGGGCAATCGCCATCACCCGCTCCACCCGCTCGCCCTGGGTGCCGAGCTTGTTGTGATACACCACCCTGGACAGACCCGAGACACGGGATTCGAGCGATTTCTTGCGGTCCTGATCGAAGAAGAACTTGGCGTCGGCCAGGCGCGGGCGCACCACGCGCTCGTTGCCCTGGATCACCACCGACGCATCGTCGGGCGAGATATTGGAAACAATCAGGAACTGGTTGGTGAGCTTACCCGCGGCATCCAGCAACGGAAAGTATTTCTGGTTCGCCTTCATGGTCAGAATCAGGCATTCCTGCGGCACTTCAAGATAGGCCGCCTCGAATTTTCCGACCAGCACGTTGGGCCGCTCGACCAGTGCCGTGACTTCGTCCAGCAACGCCTCATCCTCAATCGGATTCAGTCCAGACGGCGCAGCCGCTGCCTGCAACTGGCGCACGATTTCGGCGCGACGCTCTGCAAAGCTGGCGATCACCGCACCATCATCCTTCAACTGCGCGGCATAGCTGTCGGCCGAGGTAATCACCACCGGGTTGATGCGCGCCTCGAAGCGATGACCCTGCGTCTCGCGCCCGGCCTGCAGGCCGAGCACCGACATCGGCACCACATCCGCGCCATGCAACGCCACCAGCCCATGC
>JADMKH010000205.1 GCA_018780025.1 Thiobacillus sp. | reverse complement strand
GATAACGCTCGAAATCCTCGCCGGCGCCGAACTGCAGCGGGTTGACGAAAATGCTGGCGACGACGGGATGGCCGTGTTGTTTGGCCAGCTCAACCAGCGAGAGATGGCCGGCGTGCAGGTTGCCCATGGTGGGCACAAAGGCGGTGTCCGCTTGCCCGGACAAGGCCGCGCGCAGATCGGCGGCGGTGTGAAAAACCTGCATCAGAAGGCGTGGTCGGCGGTCGGGAAATGGCCGTTTTTAACGGCGGCGACGTAGGCACGCGCAGCCGCTTCGATGCCGTCGGTGCCGGCGAGAAAGTTTTTCGAGAATTTGGGTGCGCGCGGATAGACCCCCAGCATGTCGTACAGCACCAGAACTTGGCCGGAGCAGGCCGCGCCGGCGCCGATGCCGATGGTGGGGAGGGTCAGCGCGTCGGTGACGGCCTGGGCCACGGTGGCCGGCACCATTTCCAGCACGATCAATCCGGCACCGGCCGCTTCCAGCGCGCGCGCGTCGGCCACCAGTTGCGCGGCGGCGGCCTCTTCGCGTCCCTGCACCTTGTAGCCGCCCAGTTGGTTCACCGATTGCGGCAGCAGGCCGATATGCGCGCACACGGGAATGCCGCGCTGGGTGAGGAAGGCAACCGTGTCGACCATCACCGCGCCGCCTTCGAGCTTGACCATGTGCGCGCCTGCCGCCATCAAGCGTGCCGCAGACGCGTAGGCGCGCTCGGGCGAAGGCTGGTAGCTGCCGAACGGCAGGTCGGCAACGATGAAGGCGCGTTCGGTACCCACCGCCACGCAGCGTGTGTGGTAGGCCATTTCGGCCAGCTTTACCGGCAGCGTCGAGCTGTGGCCCTGGATCACCATGCCGAGCGAATCGCCGACCAGCAGCACATCGACTTCAGCAGCGTCGAGCACGCGGGCGAAGCTGGCGTCATAGCAGGTGAGCACGGCGATTTTCTCGTCGCGCTCGCGCATAGCCTTGAGTGTGGAAAGCGTAATGGCCATTGTGATGAAGGCGCGCCTAGGCAGCGCGGCTGAAGAATTCGCGCGGGCCGCGCATTTTGCTCATGCGTTCCAGCAGCAGCCCGAAATCCTCGTCGTTCTCGGCGAAGTTGAGGTTTTCGGTGTTGACGATGAGCAGCGGCGACGCATCGTAGCGGTGGAAAAACTCACTATAGCTGTTGGCCAGACGTTGCAAATAGCCCGCGTCCATGCCGCGCTCGAATTCCACGCCGCGACGGTTGACGCGATCCTGCAGCGCGTCGATGGGCGCTTGCAGGTAAATCACCAGATCGGGTGTGGGCGCCTGCACGGTCAGGTCGGCATACACTTTTTGGTACAGCTCGAATTCGTCGTCGTCCAGATTCAGGCGTGCAAACAGCATGTCCTTGTCGATGAGGAAATCGGAAACGGTGCCGGCGCGAAAAAAATCGCCCTGCGCCAGCTCGCGTATTTGCCGTGAGCGTTCGAACAGGAAATGCAGCTGCGTGGGCAACGCGTAGCGTTTGGGCTCCTGATAAAACCGCGGCAGGAAGGGGTTTTCACTGGCGTTTTCCAGCAGGGTGTCGGCACTCAGGTGTTCGGCCAGCTTGTGGGTGAGGCTGGTTTTTCCCGCGCCGATCGGACCTTCTACAACGACGTAACGGTAACGGTTAAGACTCATGCGTTTACGGCCGCTGCCGGCGGTGGGAGGACGGTAATGTGTTGGTCGGCACAGGCAGAAAGCCAGTCTGCAGCCGGACCGCGTCCCGGAATGACGGTGCCGGGCGCGATCTCAAGCAAGGGCAGCAGCACAAAGCCGCGTTCACACATGCGTGGGTGCGGCAGCGTGAGCGCCGCTTCATGAAAGTGCGCGTGTCCGTACAGCAGCAGGTCAAGATCCAGGGTGCGCGGGGCATTGCGAAAGCTGCGCTCGCGGCCATGGCGGTGTTCAATGTCGAGCAATGCGTCCAGCAGGGCGCGCGGCGCGAGGGTGGTTTCCACCTGGGCGACGGCGTTGATGAAGTCGGGCTGGTCCACGTAACCAACAGGAGCCGAGGCATACAACGAGGAATGCGCAGTCAAACGGGTGCCGGGCAGGCGGTCGAGCTCGGCGAGCGCATATTCCACCTGCGCGGCAGGGTCGTTAAGATTGGCCCCCAGCCCGATGGTCGCGATGACGCTCATGTGGGTTCGTTTTCACCCGTGGCCGGGCTCGCTGCATCGCCGGGGTTTTTGCGCTTGCGGCGACGGCGCGGCTTGGGGGCGCTGTCGGTCTTCAGCATGGATTCGCGCGCGGTATCGTCGACGTCCTGGAAACGCGTCCACCACTCACCCATCTCGGCATCGATTTCGCCCGACTCTGCGCGCAGCAGTAGAAAATCGTAGGCGGCGCGAAAGCGTGGGTGTTCGAGCAGGCGATATGGACGTTGCCCACCGCGTTGTTCAAAGCGCGGTTGCAGTGCCCAGATCTCTTTCATCATGCCGTCGTAGCGGCGAGGAATGGCGAGTTGGCCGCGCTGCGCGTCGAGTACTTCGTCCATCGCCATGAAGAGGGCAGGCTGCGGCTTTTCACCGCCGGCTTCCAGCGCCTGCCAGCGCTGCAGCACCTGAGGCCACAACAGGGTGCCAAACAGAAAGGCCGGCGAGGCGGGTTTGTCCTGCGCGATGCGCGCATCGGTGGTTTTCAGCGCGGCGGTGATAAAGCGTTCGCCGGTGGGGTCGTCGAGGATGGTGTCGAGCAGCGGCAGCATGCCGTGGTGCAGGCCCTCGGCGCGCAGCTGGTGCACGCCGC
>JADMKH010000048.1 GCA_018780025.1 Thiobacillus sp. | reverse complement strand
GAAGACCAGGCCTCGTGCGAACTCTTCGGCCTGCTGAAGCGTCCGGACGAAAAATACGTTACCGAACGCGCCTACGACAATCCGAAATTCGTCGAGGACATCGTGCGCGATGTCGCCGCCGCGATGAACGCCGAGCCGCTGATCGATGCGTATGTAGTGGAGGCGGAGAACTTCGAGTCCATCCACAATCACAGTGCCTATGCCTTGATTGAACGCGACAAGTCGAAGCAATAAACAGCAACCGCCCGAAAACAAGGCCCGCATTTGCGGGCCTTGTTGCATTTACCCAAAAGGAAATCAATACCGCTGCGTCAGCGTCATCGTCTGCCCGTCGCGCCGCATGTCCATCCGGTTCAAAAAACTCATCCCCAGCAGCGGCACATTCAGGCCGGCTTCCAGCACCATGCCTTCGACCTGATTCAGGGTGATGCCGCCCACCTTGACGGTATTGAAGGTGACGCGCCAGGCCGGCACCACGCCGGCGGCTGTGCTCACACCGTAGGCCTGACCGGCCTTGTAATCGAGCCCCATCCGTCTGGCCTCGGCTGCGCTGATGGCGATGGAGGTTGCGCCGGTATCGACCAGAAAGCTCACCGGATAGCCATTGAGCGAACCCGCAGCGGCAAAATGACCGCGCGCATCGGCGGTCAGCGCAACACTCTGCCGATCACTCGCTGCCGCACCGCCTGCAAACGATTGCCCCATACTCAGGATGCGGCGCTTGCCGTCGACATCGAAACTGGCGCTGCCCGAGTCGGCGGCCACCAGCGTCACCCCCTGAACCGTCTGCCCCACGCTGAGCGTACGCGGTTTGCTGCCGTCGATGGTAACGATGGCCTTGTCCTTGAACAGGCCCACCACCGAGACACTCGTCGCCCATGCCGGGATGCAGGCCAGCCAGCCAGCCGCTATGATGGTCACATTGAATGAATTACGCTTGAGAGACATCGTGCATCCTGTTCTGGTTTTTCGACATTCCCCTACCGAAGGGCCGGGGTATTTCACCACGTTTCTGGAGCGCCACGGCATTCCCTGGAAGCTGGTGCGCATCGACGCCGGCGACGCCGTGCCTGAAAACCTTAACGGCATTTCCGGCGTCTGCTTGATGGGGGGGCCGATGAGCGTCAACGATGCACTTCCCTGGGTTCCACCGGTGCTGGCGCTGATTCGCCAGGCGATTGCGGCAGATATCCCGGTCATCGGCCATTGCCTGGGCGGACAGCTGATGGCCAAAGCGCTGGGCAGCACGGTGAGCCGCAATCCGGTCAAGGAAATCGGCTGGGGCGACGTCAGCATCACGGATGCGGATGCAGCACGCCCCTGGCTGGGTGAGGTCACGCATCCCCTGCCGGCATTTCACTGGCATGGCGAAACCTTCAGCTTGCCGCCAGGCGCCGCACGCATACTCGAAAGCGCTTGGTGCGCCAACCAGGCCTATGTACTGAACGACCGCCATATCGGCATGCAGTGCCATGTCGAAATGACGCCCGAACTGATTGCGAGCTGGTGCAAAAACGGCGCCGATGAAATCAACGCCAGCAACAGCCCCGGCGTGCAATCGCCCGAAGCCATCCAGGCGGACATGGCAACCCGCACGGCTCAGCTTCACCGATTAGCGGACAAAATTTATTCCCGCTGGATTCAAGGGCTTAGCCCATAATCCTCCGAGGGCAGCGCACAGACAGTTGGACAGCCGCTTCGCGCGGCGTAGGATAAGCACCGGAGTCACATCCAGCCCCAAAAGCAGTATCTGAGTACATCAATTCGAAACATGGAGGATTTATGCAAAATGTCGATTACGCCAACTTCGATTTTGGTGAACGCCTGAACGGTTTCATCCAGGAAGTCATGAATTTCGGCGGCGCACCGCGCACCGAAGCCGATCTCACCGAAGGCCAGAAAGTCTTTGTCCGGGCGGTCAAGCGCGAAATGGTCAAATACGCTGACACCAACCGTCACGGTTATCCCCACAACCTGCTGGAGCAAATGGAGGCTTTTACCCGCACCATTGGCGACCTGCACAACTCCTATTTTGACTCGGGCATGCGCAAAGTCAGCGACTGCCTCTACAACCGCTGGAAAATGCTTTACGAAGAAACCAAGAAACTGGCTGCTGCGGGAGGTGACACCAAACCCGCCTGGGTTGACGTCATCAAGACCGAACCCTCCGATATGCCCGCCTTCTTCGACGCGTAACCCTCTGTTTAATAAAAAAAGCCCGAATGAATCGGGCTTTTTTTATTTTCAAGCCAGCGCATCAACCACGCTTATCCTCAAATAAAAATAAAGGATTATTCAGGCCCAAAGCCCGGTGCTATTCTCCTTCCTAATAAATACCCACATCAAGTCTGAGGAGACAGCATGTCCAAACTGGTACGCCCACACGGTGGCGGTGAGCTCAAGCCCCTGCTGCTGACAGGCGACGCGCTTGCCGCAGAAACTGCCCGCGCAGCCTCGCTGCCCAAGGTCAAAATGTCATCGCGCGAAACCGGCGACCTCATCATGATGGGCATCGGCGGCTTCACCCCGCTTGACGGCTTCATGACCCATGCCGACTGGCAGGGCGTATGCGACGGCTACAAAATGGCCAGCGGCCTGTTCTGGCCGATCCCGGTCACCCTGTCGACCAATGACGACGGGATCAAGGCCGGCGATGACATCGCGCTGGTGGACGGCGAGACCGGCGCGATCATGGGCACCATGAAGGTGACCGAGAAGTACGGCATCGACAAGGCGCACGAGTGCATGCAGGTCTACAAAACCACCGATATCGA
>JADMKH010000011.1:7541-24092 GCA_018780025.1 Thiobacillus sp. | reverse complement strand
TTCCCATCCCGAACAGGACGGTGAAACGCTCCCGCGCCAATGATAGTAGGCACTGCGCCTGTGAAAGTAGGTCATCGTCAGACTCCTTATTTGTGCCCCGGCATCGCCCGGAACACACCAAAACCCCCTCCCAAAAAGAGGGGGTTTTTTATTGCGCAGAATAAAGACTCAATATCACCCGCCCCACCATGTAAAATTTGGGGGTGACGACTCAAGCCCACAAGGCCCTTTTCCCGATATTACGCCGCCTGTCCGATGGCCGGTTTCATTCGGGCCAGGATCTGGCGTACGAGTTTGAGCTTTCACGCGCCAGCATCTTCAATGTAATTAATCAGGCTGAGGCCATGGGGCTTAAGGTTCACGCTGTGCGTGGGCGGGGCTACAAGATTCCTGTGCCAGTAGAATGGCTGGATGAGGCGGCCATCATCGAACATCTTGGTGACGCTTTTCGTGCCTACGATTTACGCATTCTGGATCGTGTGGATTCGACCAATACCGCCCTGATGGAGGCGGCTTTGAATGGTGCAACGAACGGTACGGTCCTGTGTGCCGAACACCAACATGCCGGCAAGGGTCGGCGCGGGCGTCATTGGCATGCGGTGCTGGGCGGGAGCCTGACGTTTTCCGTGCTGTGGCGATTCGAAAATGGACTGCAGTCACTGGCGGGTTTGAGCCTGGCAGTGGGGCTGGCCATTGCCCGTGCGATCAATCGGCACAGCCGGCATACGGCACGCTTGAAGTGGCCCAATGATGTGCTGGTGGATTATCGAAAACTGGCCGGCATTCTGGTTGAGGTGCAAGGCGACCTGCATGGCGCCGCTTTTGCGGTGGTTGGCGTGGGGCTGAATGTACGTCTGAGCCCTGAACAACGTGACACTGTGGATCAGGCCGTGGTCGATTTGCATGAAATGGGTGTGACCATCGGCCGCAATCAATTGCTGGCGGAATGCCTGCAGGAATTGCACGTGATATTGACCACCTTCCGGGAACAGGGGTTTGCCGCTTTGCGTGCTGACTGGATGGAACTGGATGCTTATGCGGATAAAGCTGTTTCTCTGAAGTTGCCTGATGCGAAGGGGGTGAGTGGCGTGGCAGCAGGCGTGGATGCGACAGGTGCGCTTTTATTGCGGGAGCCTCAGTGTGCCATTCGCGCATACAGCGGGGGTGAAATCAGCTTGCGACTGGACGCGCGCGCGCGATGAACGCCCGTCGATTGTTGCTCGATGCAGGTAACACGCGGCTGAAATGGGCGGTGGTGGAAGACGGTCAGTGGCAGGCGCAAGGCAGTGCTCACTACAGCGATCTGTCTGCATTGACGCGGGTGCTGGAACGGGAAGCCGTTTGCTACGCTGCGAGTGTGGTGCGTGCGCAGCATGAGGCGGAGATCACTGCGCTGCTGGCACCCTGGGCGATCTCGCCAATCTGGCTGTCGGCTGAAGCGCGGTTTGCGGATGTGGTCAATACGTATATGAACCCGCAGCAGTTGGGGGTGGATCGCTGGATGGGCCTGATTGCGGCGCGTCAGCGCAGTCAGACGGCCACGCTGGTCGTATCGGCCGGGACGGCGATGACGGTGGATGCGTTGTCGCCGGAGGCGCAGTTTCTGGGCGGCCTGATTGTGCCGGGGTTCTTCATGATGCAGCGGGCTTTGCAACAGGGCACGGCAAACGTGGTCGAGGTGAGCGGCACCTGGCAGACGTTTCCGCGTGCCACGGCGGATGCCGTACACAGCGGCGTCATTGCGGCATTATGTGGCGCAATGCAGCGGCAATATGCGCATTTGACCAAGACAGCCGGGATGCAACCGCACTGCATTCTGACGGGCGGTGACGCCGCGTGCCTGTTGCCTTACCTGGATATGCCGGTGGACCACGTACCGGCGCTGGTACTGGAAGGGATGGAACGCGTGACCCGGGAAAGCGAATCGAAATGAAATGGATGACATGGACACTGCTGGCGGCCAACTTGCTGGTAGCGGGATTTTTTATCGGGCGTGAATACTGGCCGCAGACCGGATCGAATGAGACTGCGCCGATGAATGTGGATCGCCTGAGTCTGCGGAGCCAGGCCGGACCTGCTTCAAAGGATGAGGCGCCGACGCGTGCTGCAGCCGCCGATGTATTTTGCATGGAATGGCGTGGCCTGAATCAGGGTGAGTTCACGCAGGCGCGCGAGCAATTCAAGGCCATGGCCAATGAACGGGTGATGTCCTTTACCGAGGTGCCGGTCAATACGCGGCATTGGGTCATTTTCCCGCCCTTGCCCAGCGCCGAATCGGCGGCGGCCAAGCTGAGTGAACTGGTGGCCGTGGGGATACAGGATGCCTTCGTGGTCAAGGACATTCCCTGGCGCAATGCCATTTCACTTGGCCTGTATGCGAACAATGAATCGGCGCAGCGGCGCGTGCGCGAAGTCGAGGACAAGGGCGTGCTGGGGACCCGTGTTGAAGTGCAGCCGAAGCAGGGAACGGATTATTATTTTGTGATTCGCAGCGAAGACCCGGACGCGCTGAAGAGCCTGGGTGAGATCAAGCAGGCCTACCCAAACAGCCGGCAGTCGCGCGTGGCCTGCCCGTCATAAACTGCGCAGCAGGGTGTGGAGCGCGATGCCGCCAAATACTGCGGCGCCGAACCATGTGTTGTGCAGGAAGGCGCGAAAGCATTGCTGCGGGTCGCGCGTGCGGATCAGGACCATGTGATACAGGGCAATCGCCGCCGCGACGATCAGCCCGCCGTAAAAAGCCATGCCCAGATTCCGCTGCCATCCGACCCAGGCGAGCAGCGCCAGCGTGACGACATAACACCCGGCAATGGCGGCCAGGTCAAAGCGGCCGAACGTGATCGCCGAGGTTTTGATGCCGATTTTCAGATCGTCCGCGCGGTCGACCATGGCGTATTGCGTGTCGTAGGCAATCGCCCAGAAGGTGTTGGCCGCCAGCAGGATCCAGGCTTCCAGCGGAACCTCGCCGCGCAGCGCGGCATAGCTCATCGGAATGCCAAAGCCGAAGGCGATGCCGAGATAGGCTTGTGGGATGGCAAAAAAGCGCTTGGTGAACGGGTAGCTGGCGGCCAGAAACAAGGCGATCACGGACAGGCCCAGCACCAGCTTGTTGAGCGGCAGGATCAGCAGAAATGCCAGCAGGGATAAACCCGCCGCCAGCAGCAGCGCTTCTTTGGGCGACACCTTGCCGGCCGCCAGCGGACGTTCGCGGGTGCGCGCCACATGCGGGTCGATATGGCGGTCGGCGTAATCGTTGATGACGCAGCCAGCGGAGCGCATCAGCACCACTCCCAATACGAAAATCCACAGAATCATCCAGTCCGGTCGCCCGTTGCTGGCCAGCCACTGGCCCCACAGGGTGGGCCACAGCAGCAGCAGAGTGCCAATCGGCTTGTCCAGCCGCATCAGTTTTTCGTATTGAGTCAGGCGTTCGGTCAGGGTCATAGCGTGTCGATCGCAGGGAGAAAAACTTCGGTGACCAGCAGCGGATGCTGATTGAGGCAAAAAATGGATCGGCGTACCCACAGCTTGCTGTCGTGGAGGGCATGCTGGCGCGTAATGGCGCGGAACAGGGGGTGCGCGAGGTGCACACTCCGGTAGGTCAGTGGCTGCCGCTGAATCCGGTGATCGCTGAACAGCGCCTGTCCCAGCGGACGGCTGCCCAGTTTGCTGATTCCGTTCCAGTCCCCGCGCAGACTGGGATAGGGCAACACGCTGTGGGCAAATACCACCGGCACCCCGTTGCATAGCAGCAGCACTTCGCGTACGTAGGCGCGGGCACCCGGCGCCATGCCCAGCAAGGCGTACTCATCCAGATTGGGACGTGCCAGACCGGTCGTCAATGGCATCACCCGAAAGTCTGTGCAGCGCGCTTGCAGACGTTGGGTGAGCGAACCCTCGTCGCACAGCCAGTGGCGCAATGAACGAGGCAATGCGTGGGGGTGGGCCAGCCAGCCCTGCCGGGAATGGGGCACTACGCGCAGTCCTGAAAGCGGAAAGTCCGCATTATGCCGCAGCTAGATCGTTGAGAGCGCCTGGCGCTGTCCGATCCAGCGTTCCAGGTGGCGGGCCGCGATGTCAGGATGGCGGGCGAGACAGCGTTGTGCCAGATTGCGCGCAGACTCCAGCAGCGCGATGTCGCGTTCGAGATCGGCAAAGCGCAGCATCGGCAGGCCGCTCTGGCGGTGGCCGAGTAACTCGCCGGGGCCGCGCAGCAGCAGATCATGGCGCGCAATTTCAAAGCCGTCGGTGAGTTCGAAAATGACCTTGAGACGCGCCCGTGCCAGTTCGGATACCGGCGTTTGATACAGCAGCACGCACACCGATTCGCGGCTGCCGCGCCCGACGCGGCCGCGCAGCTGATGCAATTGGGCCAGACCCATGCGTTCGGCGTGCTCGATGATCATCAGGGCCGCATTGGGTACGTCGACGCCGACTTCGATCACGGTGGTGGCGACCAGCAAGTCGATTTCATGGGCCTGGAACGCCGCCATCACCGCTTGTTTTTCACTCGATTTCAAGCGTCCGTGGACCAGGCCGATGCGCAACTCCGGCAGTTGCGCCACCAAAGCGGCGTAGGTGTCCTGCGCTGTTTGTAATTGCAGTTTTTCGGACTCTTCAATCAAGGGGCACACCCAGTAGGTCTGGCCGCCGGCAAGGCAGGCTTCGCGCACGCGTTCCAGCACATCGTCGCGGCGGGCGGCACTCACCAGCTTGGTCATGACGGGCGTGCGCCCGGGGGGCAGCGCATCGATCGTGGACACATCGAGATCAGCAAAAAAACTCATCGCCAGGGTGCGGGGAATCGGTGTGGCGCTCATCATCAGTTGGTGCGGCTCAGTGCCTTTGTGCATCAGCGCCAGCCGTTGGCCGACACCAAAACGATGCTGCTCGTCAACCACGACCAGACCCAGCCGGTCGAAGCTGCCGGCTTCCTGAAACAGGGCGTGGGTACCAAATGCCAGATCAATTTCACCTGCGGAAATTGCCTGCCAGGCGGCAGTGCGCTCGGACTTTTTCTGGCTGCCGGAAACCCAGGCGCAGCGCACGCCGAGCGGGGACAATTGGGGCGTCAGCTTGCGAAAATGCTGTTCGGCGAGAATTTCGGTTGGCGCCATGAACGCGGCTTGCTGGCCGTTTTCAATCGCCTGCAAACACGTGAGTGCGGCCACCACGGTTTTGCCGCTGCCGACATCGCCTTGCAGCAGGCGGCGCATCGGGTGGGGACGTATCAGGTCGGCACTGATTTCCTGCCAGGCGTGGGTCTGGGCTGTAGTCAGATCAAATGGCAACTGCCGGGTAAATGCCGTCGTCAGCTGTTGTTTGGCAGGCAACGGCGTGGTGCGCAGGCTTTGCCGCTGGAGTCGCGAAGTGGCCAGAGACAATTGTTGCGCCAGCAATTCGTCGAATGCCAATCGTTGCCAGGCAGGATGGCGGCGTGATTCAAGCGCTGACAGCGCGCAGTCGAGCGGCGGTTGATGTAACAGCCGAATGCTGGACTCAAGATTCGGCAGTTCAAGTTCGGTAAGCCAGTCGGCGGGCAGCGTGTCGCTGATCGGAGCTTTCAGCGATCGCGCGACCAGTTTGCGCAGCGTGGCTTGCCCCAAGCCTGCGGTGGTTGGGTATACAGGCGTGAGCTGGGCCGGCAGGGGGGTGGCATCGTCGGCCTTGGTAAAACGCGGATGCACCATTTCCAGCCCGAGAAAGCCGCCGCGTACTTCTCCCATGCAGCGGAAACTTTCGCCAGGCTGAAATAGCTTGAGATGGCTGGGATAAAAGTTCAGGAAGCGCAGGCCGAGCACGCCGCTGGCGTCTTCCACCGTCACCGTCAGCATGCGGCGCGGCCGGTAGGCGACCTTGGCGTCGCGCACCACCGCCTGCACCTGCGCGGCCGCGCCCGGCAGCAGGTCGCGAATCGGCGTGAGTCGGGTTTCGTCTTCCCAGCGCAGCGGCAGGTGCAGCACCAGGTCGGCGTCGCGGGCGAGGCCCAGTTTGGCGAGTTTGGCGGCGAGCGCCGGACTGACCGGAAAGGAAAACGGCGACGCCGCTTTCAAGGTGGCAATTTAACCGGTCACCATCACGGCGTCGGCCTCGACCAGCGCGCCGCGCGGCAGTGCTGCCACGCCGACTGCGGCACGCGCCGGGTAGGGCGCGACGAAATATTGCGCCATGATTTCGCTGACTTTGGGAAAGTGGCTGAGGTCAGTCAAAAACACATTCAGTTTGACCACGTCGGATAGCGAGCCGCCGGCCGCAACCGCCACCGCCGCCAGATTTTTGAAGACCTGATGGATTTGCGCTTCGATGCCGTCGACCATTTCCATTGAGCCGGGATCGAGGCCGATTTGCCCGGACATGTACACGGTGTGATCAACCCGCACGGCTTGTGAATAGGCGCCAATCGCGGCAGGCGCGTTGGCAGTCTGAATGATGGTTTTGTTCATGCTGAAAAATTCCTGAGAGGGCTTATTGGATAGGGGCTGCGCGGCCGTCTTTCTTGCCCTTGATGCGGTAAATCCGCACCACGTCGGGCTGCGTGCGCAAGCCGCGCATGACGCGGGCAAGATGCATGCGGTTCTCCACCTCCACCGTGAAGAACAGTACGGTGTAGGGACTGCCGTCTTCTTCCTCCATCGATACATTGCCGATGTTGGAGCCGTGCTCGGCGATGGCGGCAGCCACTTTGGCCAGCACGCCGCGCTGGTTACCCACGACAACCTTGATCAGGACGTCGAACATGTGGCCGGGTTCGGCTTCCCATTCGACGTCCAGCCACTTGTCGGGATCGGTGCGGAAAGCCCGGATCGACGGGCAGTCATGGGTGTGAATAATGAGGCCGCGATCCTTGTGGATGAAGCCCAGAATGGGGTCGCCGGGAATGGGGTGGCAGCACTGCGCCAGCTCGACCGCGATGCCTTCGGTGCCGCGAATGCTGATGGCGTGCGGGTGGGCTGGCTCGCCGGTTTTTTCGCCTAGCACATGAAGCAGCTGGTGCGCGACCACCAGCGGCAATTTGCGTCCCAGACCAATGTCTGCGAATAATTCCTGACGGGATTGCACCCCGTATTCCTTGACCACGCGTTCCCATACGGATTCGTCGGGTTCGATCGCATCGGGGTGAAGTGCGGCAATGGCGTGATTGAGCAGGCGTTCGCCCAGTGCCGCGGCTTCTTCCACGCCTGTGTTGCGCAGGTAATTGCGGACGTGCGAGCGTGCCTTGCCGGTAACGACGAAATTCAGCCAGGCCGCATTGGGGCAGGCGTTTGCGGCTGTGATCACCTCGACATGGTCGCCATTGCGCAACTGGGTGCGCAATGGCATCAATTCATGGTTGATCTTGACGGCAATGCAGCGATGGCCGACGTCAGTGTGTACGGCAAAGGCAAAGTCGACTGCCGTGGCGCCGCGCGGCAGCGCCATGATCTTGCCTTTCGGCGTGAACACATACACTTCATCAGGGAACAGGTCGACCTTGATGTGTTCCAGAAATTCTGTCGAATCGCCATGGTCGGCCTGGATATCGAGCAGCGATTGCAGCCAGCGATGGGTGCGCGTTTGCACATCATTCAATACGGCATCGGACGACTTGTACATCCAGTGCGAGGCGATGCCGGACTCGGCCAGTCGGTTCATGTCGGTGGTGCGAATCTGCACCTCGATCGGGGTGCCGCTGGGGCCGAACAGGATGGAATGCAACGACTGGTAGCCGTTGGCTTTGGGAATGGCGATGTAATCCTTGAACTTGCCGGGTATCGGCTTGTACAAGGCGTGCAGCACGCCCAACGCCACATAGCAGGAGGGTTGGTCATGCACCACGACGCGAAAGCCGTATATGTCGAACACTTCGGAGAAGGCCAGATTCTTTTCCTGCATCTTGCGATAAATGCTGAAAAGGTGTTTCTCGCGCCCGGTTATGGTGGCGTCGACCTTCGCCTGATCGAGCTTTTCCTGCATCATCACCTTGACCTTGTCGACCAGTTCGCGGCGGTTGCCGCGCGCGGCCTTCACCGCCTTGGCCAGCACCTGATAGCGGTTGGGGTAGCTGTAGCGAAAGCCGAGGTCTTCCAGTTCCTGATAGACCGAGTGCAGCCCCAGGCGGTTTGCGATAGGCGCGTAGATTTCAAGCGTTTCGGCTGCAATGCGGCGGCGCTTCTCGGCCGGCATGGCATCCAGCGTGTGCATGTTGTGCGTGCGATCGGCCAGTTTGATCAGGATGACCCGCACATCCTGCGCCATCGCCAGCAGCATTTTGCGGAAGTTCTCCGCCTGCGCGTGCTGCTCGGATGCAAACGACAGCTTGTCGAGTTTGGATACGCCTTCCACCAGCATGGCGACCGACTTGCCGAAACGCGCTTCGATTTCGCTCGCGGTGGCGGGGGTGTCCTCCACCACGTCGTGCAGCAGCGCAGCGCTCAGGGTCTGGGCGTCAAGATGCCAGCCGGCGAGAATGCCGGCCACAGCCAGTGGATGGGAAATGTAGGGTTCGCCGCTTTTGCGGAACTGGCCTTCGTGGGCGCTGCGGCTGAAATCGAAGGATTTTTCGACGATGTCGATTTCATCTGTCGACAGGTAAGCCAGGGCCGGCCGCAGCGTATCAAATGCGTGCGTCATCGCCGGCGCACGGGTCGCGTGCGCCGGTTTAGAGACAGGAACGTGCTCAGGCACGACCCCGGTTGAGGATTTCACGGCCGACTTTGCCTGCGGCAATTTCACGCAGTGCGGTAACAACGGATTTGTCTTTCGAGTCGACCATGGGCTGCGAGCCTTGTGCCAGCTGGCGCGCGCGATAGGTGACGGCGAGGGTCAGTTCGAAACGGTTGGGGAATACATCGATACAGTCATCAACGGTGATACGTGCCATGGAAAAGCTCCTGCTTCAGGTCGTGCGGTTTAGATGCGCCGGAATTCGTCGAACAGCATGGCGTGCCTGTTCAACTGGCGTGCAGTTTCGAGACGAACACTGCGGGTAATGGCGACCAGATCCAGTAGGGCGTGGTCGAAATCATCGTTGACCATTATATAGTCGAACGCATCAGCGTGAGCGACATCGTGGGCGGCGGCGGCGAGCCGGCGTTCAATCACTTCGTCGCTGTCTTGTTCCCGGCCCTTGAGGCGGCTTCGCAGGGCATTGAATGAAGGGGGCAGAATAAAAATGGAGGTGGATTCCGGGAAGTGGCGTTTGACCTGGGCTGCGCCCTGCCAGTCGATTTCCAGCAGGATGTCGTGTCCCGCGTTGAGGTCGCGTGAAATACTGTCTTTCGAGGTGCCGTAAAAGTTGCCATACACTTCGGCGTGTTCGAGAAACTCGCCTTCGGCCAGCATCAGCTCGAAGCGCTGCCGATCCACAAAATGGTAATCGCGGCCATCGGTTTCGCCGGGTCTGGGCGTGCGCGTGGTGTAGGACACCGACAGGCGTATCGCCGGGTCGGTTTTCAACAGCGCCTTGACCAGGCTGGTCTTGCCGGCGCCGGAGGGCGCGCTGACGATGTAAAGCACGCCTTTGCTGGGATTGGGGGTCATGATTATTCTAGGTTCCTGTTATTCAAGATTTTGCACCTGCTCGCGCATCTGCTCGATCAGCACCTTGAGCTCGAGCGAAACGCGTGAGGTTTCGACGGCGACCGATTTGGCGCCCAGTGTATTGGCCTCGCGATGCAGCTCCTGCATCAGAAAGTCGAGACGCTTGCCCACCGCACCGGACTGGTCCAGCACACGGCGGACTTCCGAGAAATGGGCGGCCAGGCGGGAGAGTTCTTCGTCGATATCGGCTTTTTGCGCCGCCAGCGCAATTTCCTGCGCCAGTCGCTCATGGCCGGCTTCACCCAGCGCATCGCGCAGGCGTTCCGCCAGTTTTTCGCGCTGGGCGGCAACCAGCGCGGGCAGCAGCGGCTGCAAGCCCGCCACCTGCGTTTCGGCGGCACCCAGGCGGTCGAGTATGTGTTGCTTGAGCTTGGCGCCTTCGCGCTGACGGCTTGCCACCAGTTCATCCAGCGTGGCGCGCACGCCATCCAGTGCCGCCTGGTTGAGTGCGTCCTGCGTCAGGGTCGCGGTGGGCACGGCACCGGGCCAGCGCAGGATTTCATTGACGCTGAGCGGCGTGCTGTTGGGCACACGCTGCATCACATCTGACTGCCAGTGCGCGAGCTGCTCAAGAATGACCGGGTTCAAGCCGTTATCCTGCGAGGCAGCAGGCAGTGCAATCAGGTTGATGCGGCATTCGACCTTGCCGCGGGCGAGGCGATGCTGAATCAGTTCGCGGAGTTGCGGTTCCAGGGCGCGGAATTCGTCGGCCAGACGGAAGTGCAACTCGAGATACCGCTGGTTGACGCTCCGCAAGTCGATATTGACGCTGGCATGGTCGAGGTTGAGGCTATGGGCGGCAAACCCGGTCATGCTGGTGGTCATAGGTGGGTTGTGGATATACAGTTAGGATTACAGTGTGGGTGTGGAGCCGGTGCGGGCCTTTTCCGGCAGGGCCGGCTTGTCAGGCAAGGATAATAGACGTTCAACTATGGCGACTCAACCCAATCAGGCGCTTCCCAACGGATACCGGCTAAACGAATACACCATCATCCGGAAAATCGGCGGCGGTGGCTTCAGCATGGTGTATCTGGCGCGTGACAGCAACAACCAGTCGGTTGCCATCAAGGAATACCTGCCGGGCCAGCTGGTGCTGCGTACCGAGGGGTCGGTCATCGTGCAGGCCAGTTCGGCCGAAAACAGCAATATTTTTCGCCATGGCCTGAAGTGCTTTTTTGAGGAAGGCCGGGCGCTGGCGCGTATCGATCACCCCAACGTCATCCGGGTGACCAACTTCTTCCGCGCCAACGACACCGTGTACATGGTGATGCGCTTCGAGCGCGGCAAAACGCTGCAACAGCACATCCAGGCCAATCGCGGCACCATAAGCGAAAGCTTTATCCGGCGGGTGTTTGCCCAGTTATTGAACGGGCTGCGCGAAGTGCATACGCACAAGCTGCTGCACCTCGACATCAAGCCATCGAATCTCTACATCCGGCTGGATGGCTCGCCGGTGCTGATCGACTTCGGCGCAGCCCGGCAAACGCTGACGCTGGAAGAAAGCAAACTGCAGCCCATGTATACGCCGGGGTTTGCCTCGCCAGAGCAATACCATAACCGCGAACGGCTGGGGCCGTGGTCGGATGTCTATAGCGTGGGCGCCAGTCTGTATGCCTGTCTGGCCGGCTATCCGCCGCAGTCGGCGGATGCCCGGCTGCTGGATGACAAACTGGTTCCGGCCATGGTCAACTGGCGCGGCGCCTATTCAGACCAGCTGCTGGAAATCATCGACCAATGTCTCAAACTGAACTATATGGAACGCCCGCAGAGCGTGTTCAGCCTGCAAAAAGTGTTGATGGACAGCACCGGCATGCGGCCACCGCGCAGCTCGATTTTGTCCAGCATCAAGCGTTCACTGAGCAAGGAATTGTTTTAAGCTTTCGAAATGAAATTCACTATCTATCAGGCGTCGCGTCAGGGCGGCCGCAAAAACAACCAGGATCGCGTTGCCTATTCCTACAGTCGCGATGCATTGCTGATGGTGGTGGCTGATGGCATGGGCGGCCATATGCACGGCGAAATTGCAGCGCAGATTGCGGTGCAGGTGATGACCGATCAGTTCCAGAAAATGGCCAAGCCGCGTTTGGCCGATCCGATGAAGTTTCTGGATGAGGCAACGACGCTCGCGCATTACACGATCAACGATTATGCCGTTGACCAGGATCTGCTTGAAATTCCCCATACGACCCTTGTTTCGGCGGTTATTCAGGATGGGGCGGCGTACTGGTCGCATGTGGGCGATTCGCGCTTGTATCTGTTCAGCGATGGCAGCCTGATCGCGCGCACCGAAGATCACACCGCGGTTGCCCAGATGGTGCGCAACGGCCTCATCACCGAAGAGGAAGCGGGCACGCATCCTGAGCGCAACAAGGTATCCAACTGCCTTGGCGGCTACGTGACGCCCCAGGTGGAATGCAATGCGCCGGTTCCGCTGCACGACGCAGATACCATGCTGCTATGCACCGATGGCATCTGGGGCATGATCAATGCGCATGAGCTGTCCGCGCTACTCCACGCCTACACGCTGGAAGATGCGGTTCGCCACTTGATGGACCACGCCGAGTTCCGCGGTGGCGAGCATGGCGACAATCTCAGCCTCATCGCCATGACCTGGGGCCAGGCGCGCATGCCGAGCAAGGATTCCATCTCTACCCTGGCGCTGCCGGATGGCGGCGTCACCACGCAGATCAACGCGCTGCGTCCGTTGCCCGGCACCCCGGCGGTGACGGATGACGAAATCGAACGTGCGATTGCCGAAATCCAGCAGGCGATCCAGAAAATTTCCGCCAAGTAAGTTGCAGTCCGGCAGGCTGCGTGTAAGGCATTGCTGCGCAGGCTTGAAGCCGACGCGGTAAAATCACGCTTTCCATTTTTTGTCTGCTGCCATGTCCACCCTTTCCCGTCCCAGTGGCCGCGCCCTTGACGCACTGCGCACCCTGACGTTTACCCGTGGCTACACCAAGCATGCCGAAGGCTCGGTGCTCGTCGCCATGGGCGATACCCGTATACTGTGTACGGCCAGCGTGCTCGACAAGATTCCGCCGCATAAAAAAGGCAGCGGCGAAGGCTGGGTCACCGCCGAATACGGCATGCTGCCGCGCTCCACCCACACCCGCAGCGACCGCGAAGCCGCGCGCGGCAAGCAGAGCGGCCGCACCCAGGAAATCCAGCGTTTGATCGGGCGTTCCATGCGCGCCGTGGTCGATTTGAAAAAACTCGGCGAACGCACCCTGCACATCGATTGCGACGTGCTGCAGGCCGACGGCGGCACCCGCTGCGCCAGCATTTGCGGCGCCTATGTCGCGGTGGCCGACGCCATCGCCGGCTTGTTGCGCGACGGAAAACTCACTGAAACCCCGCTCACTGACAGCATCGCCGCCATCTCGGTCGGTGTCTATCAGGGCCAGCCGGTGCTCGACCTCGATTACATTGAAGACGCTGGCTGCGATACCGACATGAACGTGGTGATGACCGGCAGCGGCGGCATCGTGGAAGTGCAGGGCACCGCCGAAGGCGTGCCGTTTTCGCGCGCCACCCTCGAAGCCCTGCTCGATCTGGCAACCGCCGGCATCGTGCAGATTTCGACGGCACAGCAGAAAGCCCTGGCGTCATGAGCAAACTGGTTATTGCATCCGGCAACGCCGGCAAGCTGCGCGAAATCGCCCGTATCCTGGCGCCACTCGGGATCGAAGCGGTGCCGCAGTCGCAGTTCAACGTGCCCGACTGCCCCGAACCGCACGTCACTTTCGTCGAGAACTGCCTCGCCAAGGCGCGCCATGCCAGCGCGCACAGCGGCCTGCCCGCGCTGGCCGACGATTCCGGCATCTGCGTCGAGGCGCTGGGCGGCGCGCCCGGTGTGCAGTCGGCGCGCTATGCCGGCGAGCCTAAATCGGACGCCAGCAACAACGACAAACTCATCGCCGATCTCTCCAATGAGACCAACCGCCGCGCGCATTACACCTGCGTCATGGTCTACGTGCGTCACCCCGACGATCCCGAGCCGGTGATTGCGGAAGGCCGCTGGTACGGCGAAATCATCGACGTGCCGCGCGGTGAAAATGGTTTTGGTTACGACCCCTATTTTCTGGTGTCCGGGTTTGACAAAACCGGTGCCGAACTGGACGAAGACACCAAAAACAGCATCAGCCATCGCGGTCAGGCATTGCGCGACCTGGTCGAAAAACTCAAACAGCAGAACCGACTTGGCTGATTCCGTTGTGCAATTCGCACGCGGCGGCCTGAAAGTCTCGCCGCCGCTGTCGCTCTACATCCACCTGCCGTGGTGCGTAAAGAAATGCCCGTATTGCGACTTCAATTCGCACGCGGCGCAGGGCATTCCGGAAGCGGCTTATATCGACGCGCTGTTGCTGGATCTGGAGCAGGCGCTGCCCGATATCTGGGGCCGCAAAATCCACACCGTATTTTTTGGCGGCGGCACCCCCAGCCTGTTTTCGGCAGCAGGGATTGATCGCATTCTCACCGGCGTGCGCACGCTTACGCTCTTGCTGCCCGATGCGGAAATCACGCTGGAAGCCAACCCCGGCACGGTGGAGGCCGCCAAATTTTCCGGCTTCCGCGAAGCGGGGGTGACGCGCGTCTCGCTCGGCATCCAGAGCTTCAACCCGCGTCATCTCAAGGCACTCGGGCGCATTCACGACGACACCGAAGCACGCCGCGCGGCCGAACTCGCCGCCACCCATTTCGATACCTTCAATCTCGATCTGATGTTTGCCTTGCCGGGGCAAACGCTGGATGAGGCGCTGGCCGATATCGACACCGCGCTGACGTTTCAGCCGCCGCATCTGTCGGCCTATCACCTCACGCTCGAACCCAATACGCCGTTTGGCCACACCGCGCCGCCGAACCTGCCGGACGAGGATGTGGCCGCCGATATGCACCTGGCCATCGAAGCGCGCCTGATCGAAGCCGGCATGCAGCATTATGAAACCTCGGCTTATGCGCGGCCGCAGCATGCCAGCCGGCACAACCTCAACTACTGGCAGTTCGGCGATTACCTTGGCATAGGCGCGGGCGCGCATTCCAAGCTCAGCTTTCATGACCGCATCCTGCGGCAGATGCGCACCAAACATCCGCAGCAATACATGGATGCGGTGAAGCAGGGCACGCACCTTGCCGACATTCGCACGCTGATCCGTAACGACCTGCCGTTCGAATTCATGATGAATGCGCTGCGATTGAATGAGGGGGTGCCGAGCACGATGTTTGAAGAGCGTACTGGCTATCCCCTGCATCTTTGCACGGATGCACTGGAGAAGGCACGGGCGAAAGGCTTGTTGGAACGCGATGCGATCCAACTCAAGCCAACGCTATTGGGGCAACGTTACCTCAACGATCTGCTGGAATTGTTTTTGCCCTGACGGGGGCCGCCCGGCTTGAATCAGGCCGGACTGACGGTGCGAAACCCGGCGAACGGATCGCGTCGATGCGGCAGATAGAAATTGCGGAAGCCCGGGCGTTTGAGCAAAGGGTCGGTAAACGGCCCGCCACCGCGCAATTCGGCGTGGCTGTGAAACCAGGGTTGGGAATAATCCTGATACGGGTCGGCGGAAAAACCCGGATAAGGCGCAAAGGCGTTGCGCATCCATTCCCAGCCGGCACCCCAAGCAAAATTCGCGTGCTGCGTCGCACGCAGCCACTGTTCTGCCGCGGGCAGCCGGCGGCCCATCCAGGACGCACAGGCCTCGGCCTCAAAGCGGTTGAGATGCAGCATCGGCGCGTGCGGACTCAGCGGTGCCCAGTCGGCAAAGCGTCGCGCCTGCCACGCGCCATCGGCGTGACGCCAGTAGATCGGGTGAGTCGCGCCGCTGGCCGTCCGCCATGCCCAGCCCGCCTCCGTCCACCCCGCGCTGCGCAGGTATCCACCCGCATCGACAAAGGCCGCAAAGTCTGTCTCTGAGACCTGGTTTGCATCAATATCGAAAGCGGGCACCGCCACAACGTGCCGCCATTTTTCATTGTCGAAAATGAAGCCTTCGTCAGGCCCGCTGCCGAGCGTCACGTCGCTTTCCGGAAAAGCAAGCCGATCCGCTGGCATGGGCAGCTCAGCGACCCGTTGCCCGGGATACGCATAGGCCAAATTCTGAAAAGCCATCTGCCAGGCTTCGATATGCATCAGTTCATGAACCAGGCTCAGCCCGGCAAAGTAAGCCAGCCCCGGGTTGAATTCATTGTGCAGGCGGGCTGCCACGGCAGCGGTCACCCGTTCGGCATACGCGTCGACCGCGGCCGGTTCCAGCAAAGGCAGATCCCAACGGCTGTCATGCGGTACGGTGGAGGAGTCATACAACGCATCGGCCCCGGCCAGCAGACTGGGCGCAAAACGGTTGTCGGATACCGCACGCAGACACCAGCGTTCCTGAAACCAGACAATGTGTCCGGCCTCCCATAGTGGCGGGTTCAGGTGCGCGGCACGTGGACCCAGCCAGCCGTTCGCGGGCAGGCTGCTGATCATCGCACGAAACTGCGCACGGGCCTGCGCAAGCTTGCTGATCAGTTGGTCTGCGGAAAAGCCGCTGATGGGCCGGACAATGTTCATGCTATACAGTTGAGGTAAATTCAGTTGAATTTCAATCTCGCACTCTAATCCAAAGGTGAATCTGGAACATGACCGACTCCATTATCGACGCCCCCATCCGACTCACCCAGTTTTCGCATGGTGGCGGCTGTGGCTGCAAAATTTCGCCTTCCGTTTTGCGCGAGATTTTGTCTGACACCCCGTTCGCATCGCATCTGGCAGAGGCCTACCCCGACCTGATGGTGGGCATCGAGCACGGCGACGATGCCGCGGTGTATCGGCTCAACGATGAGCAGGCGATCGTGGCGACCACCGATTTTTTCATGCCCATCGTCGACGACCCCTTCGACTTCGGCCGCATCGCTGCCACCAATGCCTTGTCCGACGTGTATGCCATGGGTGGCCGGCCTGTGTTTGCGCTGGCCATTGTGGGCATG
>JADMKH010000011.1:1893-7531 GCA_018780025.1 Thiobacillus sp. | reverse complement strand
GATCGGCAAACTGCCCAATGACATCATCCGGAAAATTCTCGCGGGCGGCGAGTCGGTGTGCAAGCAGGCGGGCATCCCGATTGCGGGCGGACATTCCATTGATGCACCCGAGCCGATCTATGGACTGGTTGGCATCGGCGTGGTGGACCCGCGCAAGGTCAAGACCAACGCCGGCGGCCAGCCGGGCGATATTCTCATCCTCGGCAAGCCGCTGGGCGTGGGCATCTTCAGCGCCGCGCTGAAAAAAGATGCGCTGAGCGATGAACAATATCGCGCCATGATCGCCACCACCACCCAGCTCAACACCCCGGGCGCCGACCTTTCGGGTACAGCAGGCGTGCATGCGCTGACCGACATCACAGGCTTTGGCCTGCTCGGCCATTTGCTTGAAATCAGCCGCGCCTCAAAACTGGCGGCGCGTGTCGAAATCGGCCGCATGCCGCTGCTGCCAGGCGCAAGCGAGCTGGCGCAGAACGGCCATATCACCGGCGCCAGCCTGCGCAACTGGGAAAGCTACGGCGACGAAGTCGAACTGGGCGCAGGCATCGCCGACTGGCAGCGCGCCTTGCTGACCGACCCGCAAACCAGCGGCGGCCTGCTGGTGAGCTGCACCCCGGAATCCAGGGATGCCGTATTGGCTATTTTCAGTCAGCACGGATTTGCAGCGGCCGCAGAAATTGGCCAGCTCCACGCCGGGGCCAACGTTTCGGTCGTCGCCTGAGTGTCATTCCGTTTTCTGGACTTGCCCGCCGCGCGCGACGACCTGCGCACCGATGTGCTGGCCGGGCTGGCCGCGCAGCCCAAATTCATTCCGCCCAAATATTTTTACGACGCGTCCGGCTGCCGCCTGTTCGAAGCCATTTGCAAACAGCCCGAATACGCCGTCACCCGCACCGAGCAGGCGCTCATGGCGTCCCGCCTGCCCGAAATCGCAGCCGCCATCGGCGCGGTGGACTGCATCATCGAACCGGGCGCGGGCGATTGCAGCAAAATCCGCGTCTTGCTGGACGCGCTGCGCCCCAGCCAGCTGATCGTGCTCGATATCGCCGGCGGTGCGCTGGCGCAGGCAGCCGAACCGCTTGCGCACGATTACCCCCGGCTCGACGTCACCGCCATCGGCATGGATTTCATCCATGAGCTCGACGCTGCGTTACCTCACATCACCGCAGGCCGGCGGTTGGTCTACTATCCCGGTTCCAGTATCGGCAACTTCTCGCCCGCTGAAGCCGCCGCCGTGCTGACACGCTTTCGCCACCTGGCAGGTGAAGCCGGCCAACTGCTCATCGGCTTTGATCTCAAAAAAGACCCGCAGCAATTGCACCAAGCCTACAACGACGCCGACGGCATCACCGCAGCCTTCAACCTCAACCTGCTCCAACGCCTGAACCGCGAACTCGGCGCCAATTTTGATCTCGCCCGGTTTCGCCACTACGCGTTCTACAACCCGCAAGCCGGCCGCATCGAAATGCATCTGGTCAGCCTCGCCGAACAGACCGTCACGATTTCAGGCCAGCCATTCCATTTCGAGATGGGCGAATCCCTGCACACCGAAAACTCCTGCAAATACCGGTGCGATGAATTCAGCGCGATTGCAAACAGCGCGGGCTGGAAACAGAAGGGCGAGTGGGCGCAAGACGGGTTTGCTGTCCAGCTTTACGGGTAGGTATTAGCGTTCGGTGAAGGTGAGCGGCAGTTGGCGGGTGGTGCTCATTGGCTCGACACGCCATGAATGCCCGAATGAGTGACTTGCTTGGCCGCCGTAGGCTATGGGCGGATAACGAAAGGTGAGTGTGCCGATGGGGCGGCAACGAAAGATAGGAAATACAGACTGTGAGTTTGGTTTACAGGACATGATTTGTAAATGTAATATACAGACACAGGGCTGTTAATCATATTTACAGCTTGGGGTCTGTATTTCGGCAGGACTCATGAACGGAGGAAAAAGTGATTTATCCCATCAAGGCCATCAGCCAGCTCCCTCTGGTCCTCAAGGGTTTTCGCAAGGAAAAAGGGCTGACTCAGGCAGCCATGGCCGAGAGGCTGGGAATCACTCAGCAAAGTTATGCCTACTTTGAAGCCTCTCCAGCGACAGCGACGCTGGAGAGGATTTTCATGGTGCTGCGCATGCTGGATGTTGAGATTTCGCTTAATCAAGCTTCTCCTGCTACCAACAAGGGCGCTACGCATACCGTCAAGGCTATAAGCAAGAAGATCAGCAAGACCCCCGGCGCCGTGGCGGCCAGGAAAGCAAAGCCGTCAGCCGTTGTCAAAGCGGGCCGTATTGCTGCCCCGGCAAGAAAGAAAGAAAATTGGTAACCATGGGGCGCCGCGCAAGGGCACAAAGACTGAACATCTGGATGAACGGCATCCTTGTTGGCTCCTGGGAAACGACTCGGCAAGGCGAACGCCTGGATTATTTCGAGGAATGGCTTACGGACGAACAGTCTCGTCCCTTGTCCTTATCCCTTCCATTCTTGCCGGGGAATGCGCCTTACCAAGGGCAGGTCGTAACTGACTATTTCGACAACCTTCTGCCCGACAACGATGCCATTCGCCGTCGTCTGGCGCAACGTCACCTAGCTGGTGGCATTGATCCCTTTCATCTGTTGGCAAAACTGGGTCGAGACTGCGTTGGTGCAATACAGCTTCTCCCTGAAGATGAGGCGCCGTCGGACGTGTATGAAATCAACGGGGATACGTTGAACACTGCGGGGATCGCTCAACGACTACGCAACATCACATCGGCTCAAGCATTGGGGCAACATGATCACGACGAGGACCTGAGGCTGTCCATCGCGGGGGCGCAGGAGAAAACCGCCCTGTTGCGCCACGAGGGACTATGGTTTCTGCCCCACGGGAGCACCCCGACAACGCACATCTTCAAATTGCCATTGGGTCTGGTCGGCCATATGCAGGCCGATATGCGTACCTCGGTGGAGAACGAATGGATGTGCTCAAAAATCATGGAGGCTTACGAAATCCCCATTGCGCGGTGCGAAATCGAACATTTCGAGGAGCAGAAAGCCCTCGTCGTCGAGCGATTCGACCGCACCCCGTCAAGCGATGGAAGCTGGATCATTCGTCTGCCCCAAGAAGACATGTGCCAGGCAACGGCTACGTCGCCACTGCATAAATATCAGTCAGACGGCGGCCCAGGAATTGCTCAAATCATGGAATTGCTCCTTGGGTCAGACAATGCTGAGCAGGACCGGAATCACTTCTTCAAAACCCAGATTGTTTTTTGGGTGCTGGCAGCCACTGATGGTCACGGGAAGAATTTCAGCATCGCCCACCTCCCCGGTGGCAGCTACCACGCCACGCCGATCTATGATGTGCTTTCTGCCCATCCCGTCATTGGGACGGGCAGGAATCAAATTTCACCGCATAAGGCCAAACTTGCCATGGCAGTGCGGGGAAGCAGCAATTACTACCTGATTGATGGAATCCAGAGGCGACATTGGATTGCCCAAGCGCAGCAAGTCGGGCTCGGGGCTGCGGCGGCAGAGCAATTGATTGAGGAGGTTGTTGAGTCCACGGAAACCGTGATTGGTAAGGTAGGCAAGTTGTTGCCGGATGACTTTCCCATGGATGTGGCAGAAGCCGTATTCAGCGGAATGAGGAGACAGTCTGCCAAGTTGGGCGTCAACTCAGCGGACTTTAACAGCCGTTAATCGAGGCCAAAAATCGTAACCCGCTGTTGATCAGAAACAATCGGGAGATTGCTACGGAACATTTCCGGTTCGCACCAGAAAATGGGGGTGATGGGAAATTCCTTTTCAAAATATCATGAGCGTCTATTGTTGTTCTTCCACACACCCCGGTCATTCCAATTGAAACCCTCCAAGATACGCCAACCCGAGCTGCTGGCACCCGCCGGCTCGCAAACCATGCTGGAAACGGCGCTCGCCTTCGGCGCCGATGCGGTGTATGCCGGCCAGCCGCGCTACAGCCTGCGCGTCCGCAACAACAGCTTTCGCGACGAAGTGGCGCTGGGGGTTGGCATCGAATATGCGCACAGCCGGGGCAAGTTGTTTTATGTGGTCAGCAATATTTCCCCGCACAACAGCAAGGTCAAAACCTATCTGGCCGACATGGCGCCGGTCATCGCGCTCAAGCCGGATGCATTGATCATGGCCGATCCGGGGCTGATCGACATGATTCGCGAAACCTGGCCGGAGATGCCCGTTCATCTGTCCGTGCAGGCCAATACCGTCAACTATGCGGCGGTGCGGTTCTGGAAAAAACTCGGCATCAAGCGCGTGATTCTGTCGCGCGAACTCTCGCTCGATCAGGTCGCCGAGATACGCCAGGAATGCCCGGACATGGAACTGGAAGTCTTCGTGCATGGCGCGCTGTGCATCGCCTATTCCGGCCGCTGTTTGCTTTCGGGCTATATGAGCCACCGCGATCCCAACCAGGGGGCGTGCACCAACTCGTGCCGCTGGGAATACGACGTTAAGCCCGCCTCCGTGGCGCCGGATGGCGACGTGTATCTGCTGGAAGAGAAGAAGCGCCCCGGCAGCTACATGCCGGTCGAAGAAGACGAGCACGGCACCTACATTCTCAATTCGAAAGATCTGCGCGCGATTGAGCACGTGCAGCGGCTGACGGACATCGGCATTGATTCACTCAAGATCGAAGGCCGTACCAAGTCGCCTTACTACGTGGCGCGCACCTGCCAGACCTATCGCCAGGCCATCGATGACGCCGTCGCCGGCCGTCCGCTCGATCCGGCTTTGCTGCGCGAACTCGATGGCCTGGCCAACCGGGGCTATACTGGCGGTTTCTACGAACGCCACCCGGATCGCGAATACCAGAGCTATCTGCAGGGCCATTCCGATTCGGACCGCAGTCTGTATGTCGGCGATGTCATGGCGTATGTCGCAGCAGGCTTGGCTGAAATTGACGTGAAGAACAGGTTTTCAGTCGGCGACCGCATCGAACTCATCCATCCCAGGGGCAATCTGGAACTGACGATCGCAAGCATGCAGGGCAAGGACAGTGCGCCGGTCAACGTTGCGCCGGGTAGCGGCCATCGTGTCAGCATTCCTTTGCCAGCGGGTTATGAAGGGGCGTTTGTGGCGCGGTTTGTTGCGGAGCGTGGCGAGACACGCGCTGTTATTGATCCGGCATCATTTATCCGAGAGAGGGAGTAGGTCGGCAATACTTTGCCGACGCACGCTGCGGGCTGTCGGCAAAGTATTGCCGACCTACACATGCAATCCTGTTTAATGCGTGCCAGATCAATAGGCGGGTTGTTCGCCACGAACGGGCAAGTCCGTGGTGAGCCTGCCCACCTCAATCAAAACCGCTCATCCTCGCGCATATAACGCCATTGCCCCGAGGGCAGTTTGCCCATGGATATGCCGCCCAGGCGGATGCGTTTCATCGACACGATCTGGAGACCCACGGCTTCGCACAGGTGTGCGATCTGTCCGATTTGTGCACCCTTGAGCGCAACCCGCAGGCGGGTTTCGTTTTGCCAGCTGACCTTGATCGCGGGCGGGGTGCGGCCCTGGTAGGGGATGCCCTTGTTCAGGCGTTTGAGGCCGTTCGGGATGAGTTCGCCGGCGACTTCGACGATGACTTCGTGTTCCAGGGTGGCGGCATCTTCGGTCAGCTTGCGTGCCACGCGCCA
>JADMKH010000011.1:0-1867 GCA_018780025.1 Thiobacillus sp. | reverse complement strand
GAGCTGAGCAAAATGTTTTTTCAGCGGGCGGATGCTGGAGCCCTCGTCGGCCCACAGTGCGGCGGGGCTGAGCAGAGACAGCGCATCGGTCATGGCGCACCCTGCCGGTTTGTGCAACAGCAGGGTGACCGGCTCGGCCTGGGCGACATCGGCCCTGGGGTCGATGTCGATGCGCTGATCAGTGACGCGAAACTGCGGTTCTTCGACCACTACGCCATCCACCTGTACCCAGCCGCCGGTGATGGTCAATTCGGCGTCGCGGCGTGAACAGGCGCGCAGTTCGGCAACGCGTTTGGAAAGTCGGATGGAATCGGTCATGACGGGGAGGCGGGTTCGAATAGGGTGAGTTTACCGCCGCAGGCTGCATTAGGGCGGCTGTTGTGATTGCCGGTTCGGGCGCGGTATGCTCTGCCATTCCCCCAAACTGGAGACGCCCATGAAAACCGCACTCGCGTTGACCTTGTTGTTTTTTACTTCATCAGCCCTGGCCGCGGTGATGGGCAAGGACGTGAGCTACAAGGCGGGTGATACCGTCATGAAGGGCTTTCTGGCGTTTGACGATGCAGCAAAAGGCAAGCGCGCCGGCGTACTGGTCGTGCCCGAATGGTGGGGCGCGAACGATTACGCACGCAAACGTGCGCGCATGCTGGCCAGCGAAGGCTATGTCGCGCTGGTGGTCGACATGTACGGCAACGGCCAGATTGCGGCCAACCCCACGGAGGCCGGCGCGCTGGCGGGCGGCATCAACAAGAATCCGCCGCTGGCCTTGAGCCGCTTTCAGGCGGCCGAACAATTCCTCGGCAAGCAGCCCAATGTGAAAAAGGGTGAGATCGCCGCGCTGGGCTACTGCTTCGGTGGTGGCATCGTGCTCAACATGGCGCGCGCGGGCTTGCCGCTTAAATCCGTGGTGAGTTATCACGGCGTGCTGGCCACCGATGTGGCAGTCAAACCGGGCGACATCAAGGCCAAGATCCGCGTTTTCCACGGTGAGGCCGATTCCGTCGTGCCACCGGCGCAGGTCGAGGCGTTCAAAACCGAAATGAACAACGCCCGTGCGGACTACATGTTTGTTGCCTACCCGGGCGTGAAGCACACCTTCACCAACCGCGAGGCCGACAGCTATGCCGCGCAATTCAACCTGCCGCTCAAATACGACAACGAGGCCGACACCGATTCGTGGACGCGCACGCTGGAGTTTCTGAAGGCAACGCTGAACTGATATGAGCGATTCCTGCGACCACGACGGCCATCCCCCGCACGGCAGCGGCAGCCTCGGCATCCCGCAAGTTGGCCCCTTCGATCCGGTGGCGTTCGAGGCGGCGGTGAACGCCATGCTCACCGCCTGCGGGGTGGCGCCGGATTCGGTGCACACCGGGCGCACCGCGCACCGCGTGCGCGAACTGTGGCAAAAGCGCCTGCTCGGCGGTTATGCGATTTCCCCAGAAGAAGCATTGGGTGAAGGGTTTGCCGACGACCGCGACGACATGGTGGTGGTGCGCGGCATCGCGGTGCATGGGGTGTGTCCGCATCACCTGGTGCCGTTTCGCGGCGTGGCGCACGTGGCTTACATTCCGGGTGGGCGCCTGCACGGTTTTGGCCGTATCGGACGCATGGTCGATGCCATTGGCCACCGCTTCACTTATCAGGAATGGATGACGCGCGACATCGCCGAAGCGCTGGTGACGCACGGCATGGCGAAAGGCGCCGCGTGCATCGTCGAGGCCGAGCAGTTGTGCCTGCTGCTGGGCGAAGACCGGCGCGGCGACGAGCGCGTGGTGACGCAGGCCTTCACCGGTTGTTTCAAAGACAGCGACCAGATGCGCAATGAGTTTTTGCGGGCCACCGCGCAGCGGGAGCTGCGTTGATT
>JADMKH010000233.1 GCA_018780025.1 Thiobacillus sp. | reverse complement strand
GCGACGTCATGCTGGAAAACGAAATCTATCCGCTGCACATCATGTGGGAGAGCGACTTTCTATCCAGCGTCGCCAACCTGTTCAAGGATTTGTTCAGCCAGGCCGACCAACTCGCCGGCGGCGGGTTTCTGGAACACCTGACCGAAGCCAAGGACCGCGTGCTCGAACTCACGCTCGCGCGGGCAGGCTTCCGGATGTGGGGCGAGATGAAGGAAAACGCCCAGCTGGCTTCCGAGCATTCCAGCAACAAAGGGGCCATTCAGCTGGTTGCCCAGCACGTTGAGCAGGCCAAAAAGAAGCTGGACAGCAAAGACAAAACCGGCTGGGAGCTGCACATCGTCGGGCATTCGGCCGGCAGTATCTTTGCGGCCTACGCGTTGCCCCTGCTATCGAACCTAGGCATTCCGTTGAAGAGCGTGCAATTCCTTGCCCCCGCCATCCGTATCGACACGTTCAAGAAACTGCTGCTGCCCAGCCTGGAATCGGTGCACACGCCGCTGCCGAGTCTGTATCTGCTGTCCGACAAACTGGAGCGCGACGATTGCGTGGGGCCCTATGCCAAGTCCCTGCTCTATCTTGTGTCCAACGCCTTCGAAGGCAGCCGCGGCGTACCTATACTGGGGATGCAGTCGTGTCTCGACGCCGATAAAAGTCTCGCCCGGTTATTGGGCGGAAAAGTTGATGGCCGCCCGGCGTTAGTGGTTTCGGAAGGCAACCCGATCGCCCCAGCCCAAGAGAAAGCCGCCATTGCACAGGGGGCATCGGTCAGTCACAGTCACGGCGGATTCGACAACGACCCCGTCACCATGAACTCAGTGCTGACCCGTGTTCTCGATGGCGTGCCGAAACGGCTGTTCACGTCCCGCGATCTGAGCTATTAAACCGATCCAGTATCCACCAAACACAGAAGGCCCATGCTAGCCAACTTCCCCACCCTGTTTGACAGCCTGCTGTTAATAGCCGGATCGACGCTGGTGGTCACCGGCAGCAAAAAACGCTGTCTCCGCTAAACGCTGACACCTGTCCATTTGCCACCGAACTGAATAGTGAGATCGAACGGTTCATGCACACCTATCGTGGTGACTTGATGGAGTGAATCTTGTTGCGATGGACACGGCGTGAGGGCCATCTGATCAGCCAACCTCAACAAACTCCAGCGTATTCGCGTCCGGGTCACGGCAAAACAAGGCCGCGCGACCGGATTTGCTGACGCTGTATTTCACGCCTGCGGTATCGAGCCGGGCTTTCAGCGCATCCATATTCTTCACCGCCAGCGCGATGTGACGGTCGCGGCCGCCATGCTCGGGGCGGATCGAGCCCGCATCGGGGTTGGGCAAGCCCATCAGGTGCAGTTGCTGGCCGCCCCCGAGGTCGTACCACTCGCCGGGGTAAGGCAGTTCGGGACGGTTTGGAAAAAGCTGCAATCCCACAACCGATTCATAGAAAGCCCTGGCACGCGCCAGGTCGGCAACGAGCAGTCCGGCGTGCAACAAGGCGGTAATCTCAGACATGGGATTTCTCCTTCAATTGATCGTCTTCCATGTGGCCGGAAAACAGGCTGGCGGTGATGATCATGGCGGCGCCGATCCATTCCTGCACACCCATGCGTTCGTTGGACAGGAAATAGGCGGCCACGGCAGCGACTACGAGTTCGAACAAAAAGATGACGATGGCCTGATTGGCCGGCACGCGCGCAAGACCATATTGCACGGCGTAGGTCATGCTGCCGATGGCAAGGCCAACGCCGATCAGCAGCAGCCAGGTGACGGCTTCGGCATTCGCAGCAAAATCGAGTTCGTCCGGCTTGAGCAGCAGGCCGATCACAGTCAGGATCGCGACGCCCACCCACACCGACACCACCTTGGCGCCTTCGGTCACGCCGCCCAGATGGCGGCTGATGACGTTGCTGGCGGCAAACATCATTCCCGCCGACAACGCCAGCCATTCGGCATGATTGGCCGGCAGCGGCCATTCGCCGGGCTGCCACAGCATGGCGAGTGCGCCGCCTGCGGCCAGCGCCATCACCGCCCAGCCGGCACGGTTGAGTTTTTCGTGCAGCAAAAAGCGCGAGAACAGCACCGTCCACAACGGCGACAGATAAAACAGCAGCAGCACGCGCACCACTTCGCCTTCCAGCACCGCCAGCACATAGGCCAGGTTGGTCCAGCCCGCCGCCAGCCCTAGCGCCGCCAGCCACAGCCAGTGCCCGCGCGCATTGTGGAGCGAACGGCCATGCAGCCACCCCAGCAACAACAACGGGACCGCATAGGTGATGAAGCTGGATGCAATGCCGCCCACGCCCGCCTCGTTCAGCAGCCGATACGGATACCAGACCAGCCCCCACAAGGTGGCGGCGTAAACCAGACTGCTGATGGCAAGGGTGCGCTGTAAGGGAATTGAGGGCATGGGGCTTTATAATGTAGAGCTTCGTTAAATTCAGTATTGCAATGAACCCGCGTCTAGACCAACTCCACCCCTACCCGTTTCAAAAGCTGCGCGAACTGTTCGCAGGAGTGACGCCGAATCCCGAACTCGCGCCGATCAATCTGTCGATCGGCGAGCCCAAGCATCCCACGCCGCAGTTCATCAAGGATGCGCTGGTCGCGGGTCTGGGCGGGCTGGCGAATTATCCCATCACTCAGGGCTCGGATGCATTGCGCGAAGCGATGGCCGCGTGGGCCGGGCGCCGCTACGGCGTGAAGCTCGACCCGGCAACCGAAGTGCTGCCGGTGAATGGCTCGCGCGAGGCCCTGTTTGCCTTCGCCCAGGCCAGCGTCGATTCCAGCCGCC
>JADMKH010000168.1 GCA_018780025.1 Thiobacillus sp. | reverse complement strand
GACGTGCTGGTCGGCAAGGTCACGCCCAAGGGCGAAACTCAGCTCACCCCCGAAGAGAAGCTTCTGCGCGCGATCTTCGGCGAGAAGGCCAGCGATGTGAAGGACACCTCGCTGAAGGTGCCGTCGGGCATGTCGGGCGTGGTCATCGACGTCCAGGTGTTCACTCGCGAGGGCATCGAACGCGACAAGCGTGCGCAGTCGATCATCGACACCCAGCTTGCCGAATACAAGAAGGACATGACCGACCGCATGCGGATCGTCGAGGACGACACCTTTGCGCGTCTGGAAAAGCTGCTGCACCTGAAGGTTGCCAACGGCGGCCCGAAGAAGCTCGCCAAGGGTAGCAAGATCACCAAGGACTACCTGGAATCGGTCAACCGTCACGACTGGTTCGATATCCGTCTGGCTGACGATGATGCCAGCCGCGGTGTCGAGTCGCTCAAGGACAGCCTGACCCAGAAGCGCATCGAATTCGAAGCGATGTTCGAGGAGAAGAAGAAAAAGCTGACCGCCGGCGACGAGTTGCCGCCCGGCGTGCAGAAGATGGTCAAGGTCTACCTGGCGGTCAAGCGCCGCCTGCAGCCCGGCGACAAGATGGCGGGCCGTCACGGCAACAAGGGCGTGGTCTCGAAGATCGCCCCGGTCGAGGATATGCCCTTCATGGCGGATGGCCGCCCGGTCGATATCGTCCTGAACCCGCTCGGCGTGCCGTCGCGGATGAACGTCGGCCAGATTCTGGAAACGCATCTCGGCTGGGCTGCAAAAGGCCTGGGCGAGAAGATTGGTCAGATGCTGGCCGCCCAGTCCAAGTCGATGCTCAAGGAAATGCGCGCTTTCCTCAAGGATATCTACAATCAATCGGGTAAGACCGAGGACATCGATGGCTTCAGCGACGAGGAAGTGATCGAACTGGCACGCAACCTGCAAAAAGGCGTGCCGTTCGCCTCGCCGGTATTCGACGGCGCCAGCGAAGAAGAGATTCGTCGCATGCTGACGCTTGCTGGGCTGCCTGAAGGCGGACAGGTCACGCTGTACGACGGCCGCACCGGAGAAGCCTTCGATCGCCAGGTTACTGTCGGTTACAAGCACGTGCTGAAACTGCACCACCTGGTCGACGACAAGATGCACGCACGCTCGACTGGCCCGTACTCGCTGGTGACCCAGCAGCCGCTGGGCGGCAAGGCGCAGTTCGGCGGTCAGCGCTTCGGTGAAATGGAAGTGTGGGCGCTCGAAGCCTACGGCGCGTCCTATGTGCTGCAGGAAATGCTGACGGTGAAATCCGACGACGTGAACGGTCGGACCAAGGTGTACGAGAACATCGTCAAGGGCGACCACAAGATCGAGGCGGGCATGCCCGAGTCGTTCAACGTGCTGGTGAAGGAAATTCGTTCGCTCGGCATCGACATCGATCTGGAACGTTATTAATTTAGGGGTGAGGACACAGCCATGAAAGCACTGTTAGACCTATTCAAGCAGGCCACCCACGAGGAAGAATTCGACGTCATCAAGATTGGCCTGGCGTCGCCGGAGAAAATCCGCTCCTGGTCGTACGGCGAAGTGAAAAAGCCGGAAACCATCAACTACCGCACCTTCAAGCCGGAGCGCGACGGCTTGTTCTGCGCCAAGATCTTTGGCCCGGTCAAGGACTACGAATGTCTGTGCGGCAAGTACAAGCGCTTGAAGCATCGCGGCGTGATCTGCGAGAAATGCGGCGTTGAAGTCACGCTCTCGAAAGTGCGCCGCGAGCGCATGGCGCACATCGAACTGGCTTCGCCGGTTGCCCACATCTGGTTCCTGAAGTCGCTGCCCAGCCGTCTGGGCATGGTGCTTGACATGACGCTGCGCGACATCGAGCGCGTGCTCTACTTCGAAGGTTTCATGGTCACCGAGCCCGGCATGACGCCGCTCAACCGCGGCCAGTTGCTGACCGAGGAAGACTATCTGTCCAAGCTGGAAGAATACGGCGACGAATTCAAGGCGCTGATGGGTGCCGAGGCCGTGCGCGAACTGCTGCGCTCGCTCGACTTGCACACCGAGGTCGAGACCCTGCATGCCGAAATCAGCAAGACTGGTTCCGACACCAAGCTCAAAAAGCTCTCCAAGCGGCTGAAAATTCTCGAGGGCTTCCAGAAGTCGGGCATCAAGCCCGAGTGGATGATTCTCGAAGTGTTGCCCGTACTGCCGCCCGAACTGCGTCCGCTGGTGCCGCTCGATGGCGGCCGTTTCGCCACGTCGGATCTGAACGACCTGTACCGCCGTGTGATCAACCGCAACAACCGCTTGAAGCGCCTGCTCGAGCTGAAGGCTCCGGAAATCATCGTGCGCAACGAAAAGCGCATGCTGCAGGAGTCGGTCGACTCGCTGCTCGATAACGGTCGCCGCGGCAAGGCCATGACCGGCGCGAACAAGCGTCCGCTCAAGTCGCTGGCCGACATGATCAAGGGCAAGAGCGGTCGCTTCCGCCAGAACCTGCTGGGCAAGCGCGTCGACTACTCGGGCCGTTCTGTCATCGTCGTGGGCCCCGCGCTCAAGCTGCATCAGTGCGGTCTGCCCAAAAAGATGGCGCTGGAGCTGTTCAAGCCTTTCATCTTCAACCGCCTTGAAGTCATCGGTCTGGCGACCACGATCAAGGCCGCCAAGAAAATGGTGGAGGACGAAGAACCGATCGTCTGGGATCTGCTCGAAGAGGTCATCCGCGAGCATCCGGTGATGCTCAACCGCGCGCCGACGCTGCACCGCCTGGGTATTCAGGCGTTCGAGCCGGTGCTGATCGAAGGCAAGGCGATCCAGCTGCATCCGCTGG
>JADMKH010000290.1 GCA_018780025.1 Thiobacillus sp. | reverse complement strand
ACTGCTTGCGGCGACGCGCCTTGTGGAAGCCGACTTTCTTACGTTCGACTTCACGCGCATCGCGGGTAACGAGGCCAGCCGCTTTCAGCGTGGGCTTCATCGCGGCGTCGAGTTCGATCAGCGCACGGGTAATGCCATGGCGCACTGCGCCAGCCTGGCCCGATTCGCCGCCGCCGGCCACATTGACCATGATGTCGAACTTGTCGAGGTTCTCGGTCAGCACCAGCGGCTGGCGCACGATCATACGGCCGGTTTCGCGGGAAAAGTATTCGTCCACAGGCTTGTCGTTCACAACGATCTTGCCGCTGCCCGCCTTGAGGAACACACGGGCAACCGAAGATTTGCGACGCCCCGTACCGTAGTTGTAGTTACCGATCATGTTGTGGCCTTAAATTTAAGCGTTAACTTCCAGCGGCTGAGGCTGCTGCGCCTCGTGCGGATGGTCCGCGCCTGCATAGATTTTCATTTTCTTGATCATGGCGTAGCCAAGCGGGCCTTTGGGCAGCATGCCCTTGACTGCTTTTTCCAGCGCACGACCGGGGAAACGCTCCTGCATCTTGCCGAAAGTCGTTTCGTAAATGCCGCCGGGGTAACCCGAGTGGCGATAGTAGACTTTGTCGGTTTCTTTGTTGCCGGTGACGCGCAACTTGCCCGCGTTGACTACGACGATGTAATCGCCAGTGTCGACGTGAGGCGTGAATTCCGGCTTATGCTTGCCGCGCAGGCGGCGTGCAATCTCGGAAGCCAGGCGGCCCAGCACTTTGTTATCGGCATCAACCACGAACCAGTCGCGTTTGACTTCATGCGTTTTAGCGGAAAAGGTTTTCATGACCCAACCTCTGCACAGAGGACAATCTCGGAAAGCCGAGCATTTTAACTGCCGACCCCGGACAAAGTCAAACACTGAATTCAAATACCTGCCCGTATTGGCATACAATTTTCGCCATGTCAGCATTGCTAGCCACCACGCTCATCTCCGCCGCCCTGTTGCCACCGTTGTCGCTGCTGATTTTACTGGCTGCCGGGCTTTACTTTCACCGTCGCCGCCCCCGCCTGGCCATGTCGCTCATCCTGCTTTCCACCAGCGCACTGTATGCCCTCTCCACGCCCTGGATCGGCGGCCTGCTGCAAAAATCCCTTGAAATCAGCACGCCTGTCAGCCCCGATGCCCTGAAGGCCGCAGAGGCTATCGTCGTATTGGGTGGCGGGCGACGCAAAGAAGCAACCGAATACGGTGGCGACACCCTCAATGGAACCAGCCTGGAACGCCTGCGCTACGCGGCCCACCTCCACCGCGCCAGTGGTTTGCCGGTCCTGGTCAGCGGCGGCAAACCCGACGGCGGCAGCCTCGGAGAGGGAAGCATCATGGCGCACATCCTGCAAAGCGAGTATGGCTTTTCACCCCATTGGGTAGAAGACACATCGCTCACCACCTGGGACAATGCCCGGCTATCTGCGGCCGTGCTCAAACATGCCGGTGTTCGCCACATTGTGCTCGTCACCCACGCCTGGCACTTGCGGCGTGCCGCGCCGCAATTTGAATCGAACGGACTCAGCGTCATCCCGGCCGGCACTCAGTTTTCCAGCACCCGCGTGGATTCCATGCTTGATTTTTTGCCCACCCCTTCCGGACTGCGCGACAGCACCTATGCCCTGCACGAATGGCTGGGGATTTTATGGTACAAACTCCGCACCATTGTTGCCTGAAGGAAATCCATGAAAGCCCGCGTCAAACTCATCGAAGGCGTCAGTTTTGTCGGCCAGAGCGAATCCGGTCATAGCGTCGTCATGGACGGCGCGCCCGAATCCGGCGGCAAGAACCTGGGCGTGCGCCCGATGGAGATGTTGCTGTTGGGGCTGGGCGGCTGTTCCGCGTTCGATATCGTTCACATCCTGCGCAAAGGCCGCCAGCAGGTCACCGACTGCGTCGCCGACATCGAAGCCACCCGTGCCGACACCGATCCCAAGGTGTTCACCCAAATCCATGTTCACTTCACCGTAACCGGCAAGGCGCTCGACCCCAAACGCGTCGAGCAAGCCGTTCATCTATCCGCCGACAAATACTGTTCGGCCTCGATCATGCTCGGCAAATCAGCCGAGATCACACACGATTTTGAGGTGGTGGAGGGCTAAATCCCAACTGGGCGCCAAAGCGACCATTACCAGGGAACAGCAAAACCCACTAAGCCGCGATTTGCTCGAAAGAGAACTTCGGAATATCCGCCCGATCGCGCGCATGCTCGACAGTGATGCCGCACACATTCCCATCTGCATCCAGGTCAAGCAGGGTGTTTTCGTCCAGATCCCTGCTTTCACTCACAGGGGTGGACTTGAACTCGATATAAAGCGTATCGGTATCCTGAAAATACTTGATCTTCATGGCAAGAACCTCCGATCAAAAAATGTGTTGTGGACGGTTTCCCCATCCGGCAGAAGAATCACCCGTAGATACCTACCCTCAGCGCCCACAATGGATGCCCAGCGGCGAATTCGTCCATCAGCTTGAATCACCTCCCGCTCAGGGTGATCGATCACATACTGAATCCACTCCAATTCGATCGAGGCTCGGTCGGGCCGTTGCCTCATGGAGAGAAAATACTGGGTGAGTTTCACGTTCGCCAGTGTAACAAACAAAGAAGCGTTTCAATCGGGTCATTGACAACGCCCTCGTCCTTCGAGGGCGGCCACACCCTCCGCAAAATCCGCCAGCAAATCACCGACTGCGTCGCCGACATTGACGCCACCCGTGCCGACACCGACACCAAGGTGTTCACCAAAACACGTCCACTTCACCGTAACCGGCAAGACGCTCGACCC
>JADMKH010000220.1 GCA_018780025.1 Thiobacillus sp. | reverse complement strand
ACGCCGCCTGGCTGCATATCCGCCTGGTCAAGGGCCTGCGCGGCCCGATGCTGGCATGGTGGGCGGTGGTTGGCCTGTTCGTCACCACGTTCGCCTTCCTGGGCGTCAACATGTTCCTGTCGGGACTGCATTCCTACGGCACCCTGTAAAATACGCACGCTGCCGGCAAAGTGCTCCAGATGGCACAAAATACAGGATGAACCCGGGGTTCGCGCCCCGCGCCACCATGACTGAGCCGCCGTCCCCCACCCAAACCAGGAACGCGTGAAGCGCCACATCGCCCCGCGCGCGGGGCGATGTGGCATGCGGCTAACACGCATGCCCATGCAAAAAAAATGGCTTTACCTCACCCCGCTGGCGCTGGCCGCGTTAATGGCGGGGATCTGGCTGGCGCAAACGCGCTATGCGCCGCAGACCCCCGAATCGCTTGCCGTGGCCGCCTTGTGGCAACTGGAGTTTCCCGACGTGCAAGGGCAACCCCAGCCACTCTCGCAATGGCGTGGCCAAATCGTGGTGCTGAATTTCTGGGCCAGCTGGTGCGCGCCCTGCCGCGAGGAAATGCCGGACTTTGTGGCGCTGCGAGAGCAGCATCACGCAAAAGGCGTTGAGTTTGTCGGCATCGCCATTGATAATGCAGCCAACGTCGCTCAGTTTCTGCAAAAACAGCCCGTCAACTACCCGATCCTGATCGGCGAAGGCGCTGCCCACAGCCTGACCCGCCAACTCGGCAATCCGAGCGGCGCATTACCCTATACAGTGGTATTCGATCGCGACGGCAGCATCGTTTTAACGCATTTGGGCCGGCTGCCCCGCGCCACGCTGGAAACCGCGCTCAGCAAAATCGGCGCGTAAGCGGAATTGACGCATAGTTGTGATTTAGCGTCAATATCTAGACAATTACCCCCCGTTTACGGCAGACTTGCGGACATGACGACTAAACGAACCGGCCGCGCAGCGGCCAAATCGGCCCACAGTCTGCGCCCACATGTTCTGGTTTTGCATGGCCCCAATCTGAATTTATTGGGCAGCCGCGAACCGCAGCACTATGGACTTGCCACACTAGATGACATCAACCGCGCGCTGGTGGGGCACGGCGAAGCCGCAGGGGCGCTCGTCGAAACCTTTCAGCACAACCACGAAGGCGCCTTGATCGACTGCATCCACCAGGCCGCGCGCGATCACGCCGACTTCATCATCATCAACCCGGCGGGCTACACGCACACCAGCGTCGCCATGCGTGACGCGCTAGCCGCCACGGCCATCCCTTTCGTCGAAATTCATCTTTCCAATATTTACGCGCGCGAATCTTTCCGTCACCACTCGTATTTTTCCGATCTCGCGGTCGGCGTGGTGTCCGGACTGGGCGCGCAAGGCTACGAACTGGCGCTGGAATATGCCCTGCGTCACATCCAAAACAGGACCTCCCATGGATCTCAGAAAACTGAAAAAGCTCATTGATTTGGTCGAAGCCTCGGGCATTGCCGAGCTGGAAATCACCGAGGGTGAAGAAAAAGTCCGCATTGCCAAAAGCATTGCCGGCGCACCGATGATGATGTCGCATGCGCCGCAGATGATGCATGCGCCCGCACCCGTCGCCGCACCCGCTGTGTTGGCAGCGCCGGCTGAAGACGCCGTTCCTGAGGGGCACGTCGTGCGTTCACCCATGGTTGGCACCTTTTATCGCGCACCCGCCCCCGGCTCCAAAAACTTTGCCGAAGTCGGTCAAAGCGTGAATGCTGGCGATACGATATGCATCATCGAAGCGATGAAGCTCCTGAACGAAATCGAAACCGATCAAGGTGGCATCATCAAGGCCATCCTGGTTGAAAACGGCCAGCCGGTGGAATACGGCGAGCCGCTGTTTGTCATTGCTTAAGAGGACAAGGGATCAGGATTCAGGGGCCAGAGGTCAGGGAACGAGCGGCTTCGCCGCGCCAAACGAGTAACAAGGCGCGAAGCACTTACCCTGATCCCTGAATCCTCACCCCTGGCCCCTCAAAAAACATGTTTGAAAAAATTCTCATTGCAAACCGCGGCGAAATCGCCCTGCGCATCCAGCGTGCCTGCCGCGAAATGGGCATCAAGACCGTTGCTGTGTATTCGGAAGCAGACCGTGACGCCAAGTACGTGAAGCTGGCCGACGAGTCCGTCTGTATCGGCCCGGCTTCTTCGACCCATAGCTATCTGCACATTCCATCGATCATCGCCGCCGCCGAAGTCACCGACGCCGCAGCGATCCATCCCGGCTACGGCTTCCTGTCGGAAAACGCCAATTTTGCCGAACGGGTTGAGTCCTCCGGCTTCGCCTTTATTGGTCCGCGCCCCGACAACATTCGGCTGATGGGCGACAAGGTCGCAGCCAAGCAAGCCATGCTTGATGCCAAAGTGCCGTGCGTGCCCGGTTCCGAGGGCGCGCTGTCGGACGACGCCGATGACATCATCAAAACCGCCGCCCGCATCGGCTATCCGGTCATCATCAAGGCCGCAGGCGGCGGCGGCGGCCGCGGCATGCGTGTGGTCCACACCGAGGCTGCGCTGCTGAACGCTGTTTCCATGACCAAGACCGAAGCCGGGACGGCCTTCGGCAATCCCATGGTCTACATGGAAAAATTCCTGCAAACGCCGCGCCATATCGAGATCCAGATTCTGGCCGACGAGCACGGCAATGCGGTGCATCTGGGCGAGCGCGACTGCTCGGTTCAGCGGCGCCACCAGAAAGTGCTGGAAGAAGCCCCCGCGCCCGGCCTTGCCATCAAGCTGCGCGACAAGATCGGCGAACGCTGCGCCGAGGCCTGCCGCAAAATCGGCTATCGCGGCGCCGGCACCTTC
>JADMKH010000307.1 GCA_018780025.1 Thiobacillus sp. | reverse complement strand
GTCAAACACGGCGGCAACATGGGCACCGACGGCTGCGTGGCGTTCCAGTTCAAGCACTGCGGGCAGATCATCCTGGAGCCGGGCGCCAGCGAAGACGCAGTGATGGAAACCGCGCTCGACGCCGGCGCCGACGACATCATCTCCAACGAGGACGGCTCGATCGAAGTGCTGACCTCGCCCGATCCCGGTATTTTCGAGGCGGTGAAAGACGCGCTGGAAAAAGCCGGCTTCAAGCCGGCGGTTGCCGAAATCACCATGCGTCCCGAAGCCGAAACCGAACTCGCGGGCGACGACGCGGTGAAAATGCAAAAGATTCTCGATGCGCTTGATGTGCTCGACGATGTGCAGGATGTCTACACTAACGCTGTGATGCCGGAGTAAACCTTCCTGTGCGAATTCTCGGTATCGATCCCGGTTTGCGCTTCACCGGCTTTGGCGTGATCGAGCAGGCCGGCCAGAAACTGTCCTATATTGCGAGCGGTGTAATCAAAAGCGGTGAGGGGAGCTTGCCGCAGCGGCTGGGGGTGCTGTTTGCGGGTATGAACGAAGTGATCACCACCTATCAGCCTGATACCTGTTCGGTGGAAATTGTCTTCGTCAACGTCAACCCGCAATCGACGTTGCTGCTCGGCCAGGCGCGCGGCGCCGTCATCTGTGCGGCGGTGTCCAACGAACTGCTGGTGGCGGAATACACCGCATTGCAAATCAAGCAGGCGGTGGTCGGCCAGGGCAAGGCCGCCAAGGAGCAGGTGCAGGAAATGGTCAAACGTTTGCTGGGCCTGCCGGTTGCGCCCACCGCCGATGCTGCTGACGCGCTGGCTTGCGCCATCACCCACGCGCACAGCAGTCGGTTGGGCGCCCACTCCACAGCGGGTTATCGGGTGAAAGGCGGACGACTGGTGTGAATCATGACAGCGAATAAGGAGAACAAATGATAGGCAGGATTATCGGCACGCTCGCCGCCAAGCAGCCGCCGCAAATTCTGGTGGACGTGAACGGCGTCGGCTACGAAATCGACGTGCCGATGAGCACCTTCTACAACCTGCCTGCGCTGGGCGAAAAAGTCAGTCTGTTGACGCATCATGCGATACGCGAAGATGCGCATCTGCTGTATGGCTTTGGCAGCGAGATTGAACGCGCGGCGTTTCGCGAACTGCTTAAAGTATCGGGCATAGGCGCCAAGACTGCTTTATCCGTGTTGTCCGGACTGTCGGTCAACGATCTGTCGGTGGCGATTGCCGAACAGGAAATCGGCCGCATCGTCAAAGTCCCGGGCATCGGCAAAAAAACCGCCGAGCGCCTGTTGCTCGAGTTAAAGGGCAAGCCGGTGTTTGCTGGCGCGATTGCCAGCGCGGCAGGCGGGTCAAGCATCTCTGACGACGTGCGCCAGGCACTGCTGGCGCTGGGCTACAACGAGCGCGAAACGGCCGAGGTATTACGACAACTGCCCCCTGACCTGGCGGTGGGCGAGGCCATTCGTCAGGCGCTGCGCATGCTGTCCCGAACCTGAGCCCACCATGCCAGCGCGCGCCTTGGCCCAGGCTGCCCCCGCTTCGTTGCGACGCCATTTTTTATGGCTGTTGCTGGGCGTGTCGGGGATGCTGGTCGGCGGGGTGGGCCTGAGCCTGTGGTTCAGCCTGCAGGTTGACAGCCAGAACCAGCAGAGTCTCCTGCAATTGCATGCAGACAGCGCGCGCGGCAGCCTGAACCGGCGCCTCGATTATTACCGCACCCTGGTCGACAGCATTGCCAGCGACCCGGCGCTTGAAGACCTGATTCGCTTCGGCGACGCAGCCGCGCAGCAGCAGTGGGCCGAATCGCGCCGGCGCCTGATTCCCGATCTGTTTGGATTGGCGCTGCTCACGCCGGAAGGCGAGGTGCTGGGCAATGCGGCGTCGCTGCGGGTGGGGCCGGCGTGTCGGGCAGAACTGGCGTCCCGGGGCCCGCTTCGTGAAAGGAAGCTGCATCTCCACCGTGAGACGCCCGGCGCCGAGCATGTCGACCTGGTGTCCGCGGTGCAGGGGTTCGACGGTGAAATGCTGGGCGGCGTGTTCCTCAGCATGCGCCTTGCCCCGCTGCAGCGGATACTCGATGAATCCACGTATCACGGCCATGCCCTCACGCTGATTGATGCGGCGGGCGAAACCGTCGTCAGCAGCGGGAAGGTGGCCGGCGCGGCGCGCGAAATTCGTCTCAACGTGGGTACTGTCGGGTGGACGCTCGTCGCGCGTGCGCCGATACAAAAGCTGGCGCAAAGCGGCAAGGTGCAGATCGTCGTGGGGGGGCTGACCCTGCTTGCCGTGCTGCTGCTGCTGGGGTTCGGCATGCTGGGATTGCATCGGGCGATGCTGCGGGATGTCGCCGCCACGCGCGCCGCGCTGACGGCGCTGACGCATGGCGAGCCGGTCCCCGTCATCGTGCCGCACTATGTCGAATTCGCGCCGGCGGTCGGCGAAATCAATCTGATCGCCCTGCAACTGCAGGCGCAGCGGGAACTACTGGAACATCTGAGCCTCACTGATCCCCTCACCAGTTTGCCCAATCGCCGGGCGTTCGAGACGCGGTTTCCGCAGGCGCTGGGATTTGCCGAACGCGGCCACCACATTGCCCTGGTGTTGCTCGACATCGATTATTTCAAGCGCATCAACGACAGCCATGGGCACGGCGTGGGCGACCAGGTGCTGCTGGCGCTGGCGCAGACGCTGACCGTCCTGACGCGCCGCACCGATTTGTCGGCGCGGCTGGCGGGAGACGAGTTCGCCATCCTGTTGACCGATCTCGATGCCGCCGGCGTGGCCCTGTGGTATCAGCGTCTGATCGATCATTTCAGC